>DUOL01000121.1 GCA_012838875.1 Bacteroidales bacterium
CGGAAGCCGATGGGGACGCGGCGGCAAAAAAGCGAGCTTGTAAGCTCTTTTTGCCGCTTTGCGTCCCCACGGCTTGTGCCCGCGGACTTGGAACCGGGCGCCGACCCCGAGCGTAGCGAGGGGGCACACCCTAATAAAAAAAATTAAAATTATTTTCTAAAACTATCTTTTTCTTTTTAAAAAAATGCTTTTTTTTCACCAACGTAAACAAATATTTATTACCTTTGCAAATGAACAAATGTTCATAATAAAAAAATAATTTACTATTTCACCATGGCACCACGAAGAAAAAGAATGCGAAGGATTTTTAACATTCCCACGATTAAAGGTTTTAAACCTTATGGGAACTCTTGCTCTCAGAAAGGGAAACGTGAGCTTATTTCTCTTTTGTATGAGGAGTATGAATCCTTGCGTTTATGCGATTATGAAAAGTTGACTCATGCTCAGGCGTGTCGGCTTATGCAGATTTCGCGTCCTACTTTTACGCGTATTTATGCTTCTGCAAGAGAGAAAATTGCTACCGCTTTCGTCGAAGGGAAGCAGATGATTATTGAAGGCGGAAAAGTCTATTTTGACAGTGAATGGTATCGCTGCTCGGACTGTTCTTGTCATTTTAATCACCCTGATAAGGAAGCATTTATTGAAAACTGTCCTCTTTGTCATAGCACTAATTTTCACAAGGTGGAATCGGAATCATAAATGGAATTTATTAATCTTAAAAAATAAAAGTTATGAAAATTGCAATTACATCAGTAGGAAATTCCCTTTCATCAAATATAGATGAACGTTTCGGGCGTTGTGCTTTTTTTGTCATTTACGACACTGACACGAAAAGCGTGGAATTTATACCCAATCATGCTAAAGACGCCGAGGGAGGTGCCGGTACCGCAGCGGTACAACTTATAGCTTCGCAACAAGTAGCTAAAGTGGTATCAGGGCAATTCGGAGTTAAAGTTAAACCTTTATTGGATAGTCTTAAAATTCAGATGATATCTATTAAAGGAAGTCATTCCGTACAAGAAATTATAAACATGGTAGAAGAACGTTAAAATTATCACATTATGAATAAAAAAATTGCTATCCCGTTGCTGGACGACCAATTGTGCAGTCATTTCGGGCATTGTCAACAATTTGCGATTGTAGAAACGCAAGGGGGAGAGATTGTTAAATATGAAAAACTAACACCGCCGGAGCACGTACCGGGATTATATCCTCGCTGGGTTGCTCAATTCGGTGTAACGGACGTAATAGCCGGCGGCATCGGACAACGTGCTATCTCCTTGTTTAACGAACAAAATATAAATGTACATGCGGGTGCTCCCGTTATGAAAATGGAAGAGTTGGTTACTCTATTTCTTCAAAATAAGCTAACGCTAACGGAGAATAGTTGTACGCACGACAACTCACCGGGAGGCGGTCATCAACACCATCATAACTGTTAATGCCGTTGACAAAATTTTTCGGATATGCTCTTTAAAACTCACGGCGACAAGCAATTAAAAATAGCTATTGCAAGCGGTAAGGGAGGTACAGGAAAAACTTTTGTGGCTACCAATCTTTATTCTGTTCTTCAACAAAACCAAGTTTCTTCCATATTGATTGATTGTGATGCGGAAGAACCGAACGACCATTTTTTCTTTAAATCTATTTCTAAAACGGACAAAGAGGTTCAAGTTAACATTCCCGTAATTTCTGCCGAATCGTGCATATTTTGTGATAAATGTTACGAATATTGTCATTATAACGCTATTTTTTATCTTCCCTCTCTTCAACAAATTCACGTAATGGAAGATTTATGTCATTCGTGCGGCGCTTGTTCGGTAGCTTGTGAGCATAACGCAATTACCGAAAAAAAGAAAACTATCGGTACGGTTACCACTTACTTACTGTCGGGAAATTACAAATTGATTGAGTCGCGTGTAAATATCGGCGTTTATTCGCCGGTTCCGGTCATAACTTCTGCCATTAAAGAAGCCGAACAGCAGGGTATCATTATTTTAGACGCCCCGCCCGGCACTTCCTGCCCTTTTATTCATACGGTAAATAACGCAGATTATGTAGTCCTTGTCGCAGAACCTACTCCTTTCGGATTGAGCGATTTACAAAAAACGATTGCCGTTCTCCATATTTTAGAAAAACCTTTTGGAATTGTAATCAATAAATCCGACATCGGCACCTTAGCAATGTCCGATTTTATTCAAAAAGAGAACTATGATTTGTTATTATCAATCCCTTTTGACAGGAGTGTTGCCTCGTTCTATTCCGAAGGAAAAATCATGGCAGAGAGAGAGGAAAAATGGAAAGAAATTTTTGAAAATCTAATTGATAAAATTATTGAAACAGCATGCAAATAGCAATTATAAGCGGGAAAGGCGGCACGGGCAAAAGTAGTATAACAGCTGCTTTTGCAAGCATTGAAAAAAATGTAGTTTTAGCAGATTGTGATGTTGACGCATCGAATTTATATTTACTCTTCACTCCTACTCACGAAAAAGAACAAGCTTATATAGGGGCTGAAACCGCAATAATTGACAATAATTTATGCATCAGCTGCATGAAATGTTTGGAAAATTGTCGTTTTGACGCTATTTCTTATATAAATCAAAAAATTATTATTTCGGACGTTGCTTGTGACGGTTGTGGTTTGTGTGCCCGCATCTGTCCTACGCAAGCGATTATGACGCAACAGCACGATAAAAGTCGTCTCTATAGCGGTTCATTTCGCTACGGAAAAATGGTTTACGGCGTGTTGGCACCGGGAGAAGAAAATTCGGGGAAATTGGTCAACGAAGTTCGGAGTAAGGCAAACATCATTGCTACGGAGAACGACCTTGCCATTACTCTTATTGACGGACCTCCCGGCATTGGTTGTCCCGTTATTTCTGCCATCGCCAATGTAGACGGTGTAGTTTTAGTTACCGAGCCGACACTGTCCGGATTTCACGATTTAAAAAGGATAAAAGAGATTGCAGACAACTTTCGACTTCCTGCGTGGGTTATCATTAATAAATTTACAATCAATGAGAAAATTTCTTCAGAGATAGAGGCATGGTGTAAGAAAGAAAAGGTTAATTTTGCAGGAAAAATTCCATTTGACCTTGTCATGGTAGAAGCGATGACACAATTAAAGACAATCATTGAATATCAACCAAATGGAACAATTACGAAAAAGTTAAAAGAAATTTATAATTATATAAAACTAAATATTAATAAACAAACTAATTAAAATTAAAAATTGTTATGAATACATTAGACAAAGGTTTTGACACCAAATTAATTCATGCAGGAGCTTTTGAAGAACCATACGGTAGTGCTACGGTTCCAATTTATCAAACCTCAACATTCAAGTTTAAGAGTGCACAACATGGGGCTGACTGTTTTTCAGGAAAAAGTGACGGTTACATTTACACACGTATTGGTAATCCTACTATTAAAGCTTTAGAAAGAAATATTGCCGAATTGGAAGGCGGATTTGACGGAATTGCAACAAGTTCCGGTATGGGGGCTGTTAGCAGTGTTTACATGGCTTTATTGGGAGCCGGAGCACACATTGTCAGCGCTGATGCCGTGTACGGACCTGCACGTGGTATTTTAGAAACCGATTTTTCACGTTTTAATGTAGAAGCTACTTTTGTTAACACCTCTCGTATTGAAAATATCAAAGCGGCAATACGCCCCAATACGAAAGTTCTCTATATTGAAACGCCTGCAAATCCTACCATGGAAATGACAGATATTGCTGCTTGCGCCAAACTCGCCAAAGAACATAATCTGATTTTAGTAGTAGACAACACTTTTTGCTCGCCTTATCTTCAAAAACCGTTAGCGTTAGGGGCAGATGTCGTTTTACACTCCGTTACCAAATTTATAAACGGACATGCTGATATTGTAGGAGGAGTTATTGTTACCAAAAATGAAGAGTTATATAAAAAAATTCGTCATTCTATGGTTTACCTCGGTTGCAATATGGACCCGACACAAGCTTTTATGGTGTTACGCGGAGTTAAAACATTATCTATCAGGATTGAACGTGCACAAGAAAATGCTATGAAAGTTGCCGAATTTCTAAGTAAACATCCTAAAGTTGCTTGGATAAAATATCCCGGACTTCCCTCCTATCCTCAATACGAATTAGCGAAAAAACAGATGAACGGCTTTGGTTCCATGATGAGTTTCGGCTTAAAAGGAGGCTACGAAGCAGGACGAAAAATGATGGACCACGTCCACTTAGCGCTTTTAGCGGTTTCTCTCGGGGGCGTAGAAACCCTCATTCAACACCCCGCCTCAATGACCCATGCCGGTATTAGCAAAGAGAACAAATTAGCCGCCGGAATTACTGACGACTTGATTCGTTTTTCTGTAGGAATTGAAGATATCAATGATATCATTGAGGACTTAAAACATGCTTTAGAAGCTGTTTAAACATTCTAAAACGTTTAATTAATTGTAATTATATTGAATAAAATTCAATTCATAGCTATTATAACAGAAAAATAAGATGAACATTTTTGAAAAAATAGAGCTTCCAAACGTAAAACATATCATTGCCGTTGCTTCAGGAAAAGGTGGCGTAGGAAAATCCACGGTTTCAGCAAATTTGGCTGTTGCATTGGCACGACAAGGACTCAGAGTCGCTCTGGTTGACGCCGACATTTATGGACCATCTATTCCTACTATGTTTGGAATTGAAGACGCAAAACCCGAAGTTACGGTAAAAGATGAGCAAGAGATAATCTATCCTATCGAAAGGTATGGTGTAAAAATCATCTCGGTCGGTTTCTTTATTGCTAAAGATGCGGGGCTTATCTGGCGAGGACCTATGGTGGCAAGTTTCTTAACCCAATTATACGAAAATACACAATGGGGAGAGATTGATTATTTAATCATTGACTTCCCCCCCGGAACCGGTGATATTCAGCTAACAACTATGCAAAAATTAAACCTTTCCGGTATCATCATGGTTACGACTCCTCAGGATATTGCCGTTAATGACGCACGCAAAGCCGCTTCTATGTTCAACAATCCTGAATTAGCAATCCCGATTCTTGGAGTCATTGAAAATATGTCGTGGTTCACGCCCAAAAGCCACCCGGAGGAAAAATATTTTATCTTCGGCAAGGGAGGAGGCGAAACATTAGCCAAAGAACTGAATGTTAAGCTATTAGGACAAATACCCTTAGTTGCTGAAGTAGGAGAAGCCGCCGATAAAGGATTAAGCATTTTCAACCAATCAGACGGAAATGTTGTTACAATTTTCGAAAAAATTGTTGAAAATATACTTTGATGCTTTAATATCAATAAAATATAAAACGAATTAAAAAAGTTTTATATTTGTACTTCATAACTTTAAATGAGAAAATGTATGAAAAATGCTTTTTTTATCGCTGTTTTTAGCGTTATTTTGATTTTTTTATTTAGTTCTTGCTATAAAACGTGCACGTGCAAAGGTTGGGTTGCAGGTGAAGAGGGCAAGCCTTATAAAATTGAACTTGAGAAAGGAGAAAAAAGTTGTGAGGATAAAAGCACTTTGCAAATGGTAGACGGCATTAAAGTTGGGATAGAGTGCGAATAATAGGTGGTGTTTATCAATAAGCCGCAGCACCTCGTGCAGCCAAATGGAAAGTGATAAATTTAAAAATCAAGAAAACTAAGAGAAAAAACGCCCGAGCTGATATGACCTAAATAAATCATAATTAAATTTATTACCTATTTAAGAAATGTTTTATATATTTGCATTTTAGTTGATGAGAAATAGTTTATACGTAAACTAAAAGTATAAAATTATTTTCTTCCAAAATCGGCAGGAATCTCTCCCCACAGTTTTGTGTTCCACTTAATAATAGGATTATTGAAGCTGTTATTCTGCAACCATGATTCTGCTCGTTGCAGTAAAACAAAAATCAGTTTATTTTTTTCGGTAGGCAGTAGAACCGATTTATGCTTTTTGGAACGCACCCATGCAATGGCGGTGATACTGTCCGAATAGATGGGAATGCTCACCCCCTGTTTCTTTAGAAAGGCTAATCCATGCACCAAAGCTAAAAATTCACCAATATTATTGGTTGCCCCCTGAAACGGACCTCTCCGAAACAGAAGCTCGCCCGTGTCGGTTTTTACGCCTTGATACTCCATCTCCTTAGAAACGGAATTCCACGCCGCATCAACTGCAATGCTATTCCATTCGGGTTTCGAATCTTCGGAACTTAAAAATTTCAATTTTGTTTCAGTAAATTTCGCTGAAGGGTTTAATTCATAATAGTGTTGGTAGCCTAATCGAAAAGCCTCGTCGGCAGCTAACTTACTTTCAAAAGATTTATATTTTGCCCCTTCAAAACCTTTTACTTGCTTTTCACAATCACGCCAATTGTCAAAAACACCTTGTATGCGTCCGTTCCAAACCACATAGAATTTTTGTTTAGTAGCCATAATCAATTTTATCTTATTTTTGTAGTCAAAATTTGTTAAAACAGAACGCGTAAATATAGTAAAAAGATAATTATGAAAATAAAAATAGAAAAATTAAATTTTAAAATTATAACTCTCCTGATTTTAAGCATTTTAATAGTTTCTTGCAATGGTAATCAGCAGAATATTCTTGCTGAAAAGAAGACAATTTTTAAAGAAAATAAATGGAATCGGTTTCATTATATTACGCATGAAATTGATATTCAAGATACTATTTCCCCTTTTCAAATTGAATTAGAGATAGATTATCTCCCTTCACTTTCCGCAAAAGATATCCCCGTTATTTTTTCCATTATTTCTCCCGATGGTGCTGAATCACATATCAGAACTAATTTAGATTTATCCAAATCAACAGAAACTCCATTTTCATCTACTATTCACCCACAAAAATATTTTAATCAATCGGGGAAATACAGTTTCCGTTTTTTCCAAAAAACGTCTCAATACGACATTGAAGGTGTGAAAAGCGTTACTATGAAAATAGTAAAAATCCGTCTTGAAAAATAAATTTAAAAAATTGTTATTTTTGTTAAAATTTTATATATTTTTGCAGTTGATATATAAAATTAAAAACGGATGTTAGTAAGAACCTATAGCTGCGCATTAATGGGAGTTGTAGCAATACCCATTACAATTGAAGTAAATATTGATATCGGAATTAATTTTTTCTTAGTGGGTTTGCCAGACAGTGCGGTCAAGGAGAGCCAGCAACGTATTGATAGTGCGTTAAAAAATTACGGATATAAAATCCCCGGAAAGAAAGTCGTTATCAATATGGCTCCAGCCGATATTAGAAAAGAGGGTTCTGCATACGATTTAACGATAGCGATTGGGATTCTTATTGCTTCCGAACAGATTAAGGACGTTAAAAACGTAGAAGATTACTACATTTTAGGTGAATTGTCCTTAGATGGGACGTTACAACCCGTTCGCGGTGCGTTGCCAATTGCTATTGAAGCCAAGAAAAGAGGTAAAAAAGGAATTATTTTACCAATACAAAATGCACGTGAAGCAGCCATTGTCAATGATTTAGATGTACTTGGCGTTCAGACTATCAAAGAAGTAATTGATTTTTTCGACCAAGATTTTGCTATTACAAAAACTGAAATAAATATTAGAGAGGAGTTTAAGAAGCGGCTAAACGAATATGAATTTGACTTTTCCGATGTGAAGGGACAAGAGAATATAAAGCGAGCTTTAGAGATTGCGGCGGCGGGCGGGCATAATGTGATATTGATAGGTCCGCCCGGGTCCGGCAAAACGATGCTTGCCAAACGGCTACCCTCAATTTTACCTCCGCTCACTTTACAAGAAGCGTTGGAAACCACTAAAATTCACTCCGTTGCCGGAAAAATGAGCCGTTATGCATCCTTAATCTCCGTACGTCCCTTTCGTGCACCTCATCACACGATTAGTGATGTCGCTTTGGTTGGCGGAGGCACACACCCGCAACCCGGAGAAATCTCGCTGGCACATAATGGAGTTCTTTTTCTTGACGAGTTACCGGAATTCAAACGTAGTGTTTTAGAAGTGATGCGTCAACCCTTAGAAGATAGATTCGTAACTATTTCACGGTCAAAATATAGTGTGGAATTTCCCTCTTCATTTATGTTTATTGCGGCTATGAACCCGTGCCCATGCGGAAACTATAATCACCCAAAAATACAATGCACATGCGGACAAACAGTCGTACAACGATATTTAAGTAAAATTTCGGGTCCGTTAATGGATAGAATAGATATTCACGTAGAAGTAGTCCCCGTATCGCATGAAGAACTTGCGTCAACAGTTCCTGTTGAGAAAAGTGAAGTGATACGACAACGGGTTATCGCTGCAAGAGAGATACAAAAAAAACGATTTGAAAAACAGAAGTCCATCTTTTGCAACGCACAAATGAACAGCAAAATGGTACACAAACACTGTGCAATTTGCGAGTCAGGCAAAGCCATGATGAAAGTAGCAATGGAAAAATTGGGGCTCTCTGCCCGAGCCTTCGATAGAATCTTGAAAGTGGCAAGAACCATTGCAGACTTAGACAACTCAACGGCAATCGAAGTGGAACACCTTGCCGAAGCAATTAATTTTAGAAGTTTAGACAGGGATAATTGGGGAAAGTAGGAGAAAAATCAATTTGAAACAATTATCTCAATTATAATTGCTATTTTTGCACTCCAATTCTAAAAGAAGAGTGCAATGAATAATCAAAAAAGGGTGCGTAAAGAGGTTTTCTACTTTAAACGTTGGTCTAGAAAGAATTACGCCGCTTTTAACTCACTACACAAACTTATCGTTATCTCCGTAATTGCTTTATCTTGCTCTTTTGTTACTAAGCCTACACGGGGTGTTGCTCAAAATGACAGTTCTAACTTACGCAAAATATTAGAGGAAGTAATTATTACAGCAGAAGCTCCCCCCGAAATTGAAAATATTGACCAACTATTTTTACTGCATACCTTAACTCCTCAAAACTTCGCACAATCAGCAAAACAGTCGCTAAATGAGTTACTTGAACAGCTACCGGGTGTTGACATACGGCAGCGTGGCGTATTAGGGGTACAGGCAGACATCAGTTTTCGAGGCGGAAACTTCGACCAGACAATCGTTCTCCTTAATGGAATTAACTTTTCCGACCCACAAACAGGACATTACACGCTTAATCTGCCTATTTCAATAGATTTGGTTAAGAAGTTGGAACTTTTTAAAAATACAACCGCCTTTCTGTACGGGACAACGCCCTTCTCGGGAATGGTAAATATTGTTACTACTCCCGATACAACGCCCAATTTTTATTTCCATCTTATGGGTGGGATGCACGGGTTGTATCGTATTCACTCGCAGCTACATTGGCAAACTTCTCACTTTCAACAGCTATTGTCGATGGAATATAGCCACTCGGACGGCTACATCAAAAATACGGATTTTGGAATTGTCAACGGATTTTTTCAAAGTGTAGGAAAATTTAAGAGTGGCGACTTAGAGTTTCAAATGGGATATAATCAAAAAGAGTACGGAGCAAATGGCTTCTATTCAATACTATACCCCGAACAATATGAAGAGACCAAAACCTTTCTAACTTCGCTCCGCTGGCAAAATAAGAAAATTTTACATTTTTCATCTTCCATATACTACCGTCTGAATAAAGATTGTTTTCAGTTAGTAAAATGGCAAGCCCCGAAAAAAAACAATCTCCATTTTAATCAAATCGGAGGTGTAAATTTCTCCTACTTTTTTCATTCGATAATCGGTAAAACTACATTGGTTGCGGACGTGAGAATGGAGAAAATAATCAGCTCTTCGTTAGGCAAGCTCTTGCCAACTCCTATAACTTCTTTGAACCGCAACCTTTCATATAGCTACGGAGCAGAGCGTCTTTTCTGCGGTTTTTCTTTATCTCATCAATACACAAGAAACGGATTTTCGGCGGAAGCCACGGCTTTGGGAGAATATCTTCCCTTTTCTACTCAAAAATTTTATTTTTTACCCGCTTTTCTGACGGCATATTCCAGCAAAAACTTTGTCGTCAATAAAACTACTACATCATGGAAGTTATATCTTTCTGCAAGTAGAACAATGCGACAACCTACTTTTACAGACTTATATTACAAAACGGGAGATATTATCGGAAACGCCGATTTGCTGCCTGAAGAGGCTTATACCATTGAGTCGGGTTTTAATTTTAAAGTAGCAAAGAATAACGCCAAAGCTCCTTTTTTACTTTTTCATGTTGATTTATTTCAACGTTGGGGTAACCATTTAATCGATTATGTAAAATACAAGAATGACGATAAGTGGCACGCCGTAAATTTTACGGCAATACAGTTTCGAGGGTTTGATGTTAGTTTGAGGTTGGACATCTCCGAACTTTTCAACTCATCTTCTTCACATTACGTTCAATTACAATATAGTTATCTTTACTCTAACAAAAAAAATCAAGATTTTCAATCACGCTACCTTTTAGACCATTTAACAAACCAATTCACTATAATTGCTGAAAACACGATTTATAAAAATCTTTCTCTCAATGTACAATTTTCGTACCGACAGCGAAAGGGCGAATTTACCACGCCTATTGAGATAAACAACTTAACATTTACATCTTATCCGAAATACTACTTACTTGACATACGCTTACAATATCAACTACAGAAACAATATACTTTGTACATTGAAGCGACGAACATATTAAATCAAAAATATTTTGATTTCGGAGGGTTGATACAGCCCGGCATTTGGGCTAAAGCGGGGTTTCAGTTTCGGCTTTATTAAACTGTAAAATAGGATAACGCTCTACTTTGATATTGGAAACGCCATCTCCCATTTCTACTTTGATAGTGCCGACAGATTGGGGAGTTAGTGCTTTACTAACATATATTCCATCGTCATTTTTTACAAAATCACCTAATGAATAACTGGATAGAGCAGATGATTTTATCAACATACAGTCCATATTTTCCGGTATTTGAAGTAAAATATTTGAAACACCAACCGAAAAATCAAGTGTAACCGAAGGATATAAATCACCGATTTTTACTGAAATATCGGAAACACCGGCATTAATTTCCAGATTCTCAATTTTAAAAGGAGCGAAATTAAGCTCTGTTTTCGTTGCACCTATATTTAATTCAATATCCCAAATCGGAAAAGTATTAAGTCCTATTTTATAAAATTTATGAGCGTTATTTACTTTATAGGCATCAATATCCAATTCGATATTGGGGTGATTATCAATGAGTGTATTATCAATTTCAATCTCAGTTTCTTTATCCCCTTTAACTAAGAGCAACTCGTTGCTTGTAGTCATCATAAATTCGCAAGCTCCGACATTGGCAATGAGAGTAGCGCGTTCTGCTTGAGCACTATCCAAAGGAACGGATACTATTTCCTTGTAAATAAAACTCCTTTGTTTCTCACTACACCCGAGTTTACTGTTTACGTAAAAATTGGGGGAGTAAAAGAGTATTACCAAACCTATTAACAAGGTCAAAATATTAAGTAATAATTTCACCCACTCCTTAATTTGAAGTAATGAAATCCCAATCCAAATAAAAATAAGAGGCCAAAGTTTTAATACATCGCACCAATGAAAAGAGATGACAGAAAAAACTTTTAAGAGCCAAAAGATTCCTAAAAAAATAAAGAAAACACCCCAGAAAATATTTTTATATTTCATAATTATTATTTTTTTGTTTTTTTACTGAACAATA
>DUOL01000122.1 GCA_012838875.1 Bacteroidales bacterium
AATACAGAACAAATAAATAACTTAAAAGAAACCATGCTTGCATACATCCAAAGTCAATCTATAGAAAACATTGCTGTAGAATGGGAAAATCTCATGCAAGAATTGATAGAGCAAAAAAAAACAAAAACAAGCATTAAAGATAGTATTAAGGATTTTTTCCTTTTTACCTCCTAAAGACGTTTTTAGTATAAACCCCGTTGTTGTCACTGTCAATTAAAATAGTAGGACGTGATTCAAGCTATTTCCCATAGTTTACATTTTTTTAATACTTAATTAAGGGAATCGCACTCCCCTTAATTGGCAGAATTAGGGGAGTGGTGATATTATGTTCTTATGTTAGAACGAAGATTACACATAGCAGATTTTGTAGAAAAAAATAAAGTCGTCGTTTTGTATGGACCTCGGCAAGTTGGTAAAACTACTTTGTTAAATCAATACTTGCTCGATAAAAATAATTACATTTTAAAAACAGGAGACGACATTCCTTTTTCCCATGATTTTTCTACCTGCAGTTTAGATCTCCTACGCAAAATGATTCCTGCACATTCTCTTTTAATTATTGATGAAGCACAAAAAATACCAAACATAGGCAGAGCTCTAAAGCTGGTAATTGATAATATAGATGGCGTTGAGGTCATTGTTACAGGCTCTTCTTCATTTGACCTAGCCAATACTACAGATGAGTCTTTAACAGGGCGAAAAAAAGTAATAACACTGTATCCTCTTTCTATGGAGGAACTGCTCAATAATAAGCTTAGTCAATACGATTTAGATAAAAAGCTAGAAGATTTTATGATCTACGGTTTATATCCTGAAGTCTACCTAATGACGACGCATAATGAAAAGGTCGAAAAAGTTACAGAACTGGCTAACTCATACTTACTTAAAGATATTCTATCCTTTGATACAATTAAAAATTCCAGAGTAATGTTTGATTTGTTAAAACTCATTGCGTTTCAAGCGGGGAGCTTGGTCTCTACCACAGAATTGGCCAGTCAATTGGGTGTCGATAAAAAAACAGTAGCTCGCTATTTGGATCTACTAGAAAAATCCTTTGTGTTGTATCGGCTAAATGCTTTTTCCAGCAACCTCCGTAAAGAGATCATTAAAATGAGTAAATACTATTTTTACGATTTGGGAATTCGCAATGCTCTCATTGCCAACTTTAACGCTTTTTCCGACCGCAATGATGTGGGCATGTTATGGGAAAACTTCTTATTAATAGAAAGAATCAAAAAAAACAGCTATCTTCGTAGGCCGGTAAACTACTATTTTTGGCGGACATATGAAAAGCAAGAAATAGATCTAATCGAAGAATCCGGAGGATCCCTAGCGGCATTTGAATTTAAATATTCCCCCAGCAAAAAAAGCAAAGTACCAAAAGATTGGCTAAACAGCTATCAATCCAGCTCTTTTAATATTATCAACAAGGGCAATTATACAGAGTTTATTTAAAAGCCATTTAGACATTTCCTGTATTTTCGTGCCCGAAGGGTCCATCTAACTTATTCCATTCCTTCTATTAGATAAGGGAAATCAAAGAAACATCTCCTTTATAGTATATTACAGTAGCAAAATCCTGTACATATCTTATAAATACGATTTTATTGAAATTTAATAAAACATCTGGAATTTTGACTTCCAACAGGGAATGTGATATTATTAGAATAAGTCTTTGCACGCATTATGCTTGGCTAAAGCGAGC
>DUOL01000123.1 GCA_012838875.1 Bacteroidales bacterium
TATCTATTAACCAACCAAACGGAGTTTATAGCTACACAGTGGTAGTTAACGAAGGTAATGCTTGTTCAGCAGTATCCTTACCATTCGAGGTAACGGTTAATGCAGCACCAGTAGTTGATGTAATCATCACTGACGATCAAATCTGTGCTGGCGGTACGTTTAACGTAGCTGCTCAGGTTGACGATTGGAATGCTGAAAACTTAACTTACGCATGGACAGCAAACGGAGCTGCTATCTCTAATACGACAGCATCTTTCAATACAACTGCTAATGTTACTACAATATATCAAGTAACTGTAACTCAAACTACTTCCGGTTGTGTAGCAACAGGAAGCGCAACAGTTACGGTTAACACTCCGACTGTGGTAATGAACCCGATTGCTACTCCGAACATTTGTGAAGGTGCTCAAATAACCTTAGAAGCAGTAACTGCTAATGATGCTAACTTGGGCGCTCCAGCTTATCAATGGTTTGTAAACGGTCAAATTATACCGGGTGCAGTAACCTCTACCTACACTTACTCACCGTTAGTGGTAGATGGTGACCAGACAGTATATACTTACACTGTTGAAGTTACTTATCCTGAGTCAGGCTGTGTAATTGCTCCTATCGCCTACGTAGGTAATGTGGTAACAGTTACTCCTAACCCAGTGGTAGTGATTAGCGGTGATAACATTGTATGTGAAAACGGTGTAATTAGCTTAACGGCTAACGTAACCCGCGGCACAGCTACAACCTATACTTGGTACAATTATAATAATGTAATAGCCGGTCAATCGACTGCTAACCTAGTTATCAATCCAGCCGTAGCATCTATTAACGAACCTAACGGAGTTTATAGCTACACGGTGGTAGTTAACGAAGGTAATCCTTGTTCAGCAGCTTCCTTACCATTCGAGGTAACGGTTAGTGCAGCACCTGTTGTGAACATCACTGCTACATCTAATACTATCTGTGTTGGAGCTCAAGTAACACTGACAGCAAATCTTGATAATTACAATACCGATAATATCACTTATCAGTGGTCTGACGGTAACGGTATTATCAATGGTGCAACTCAAGCAACCTATACAACACCTGCATTGAATAATGTGGCAAATTACAACTATAGTGTAACTGTAACTCAAACTACTTCAGGTTGTATAGCAACCAACACTACCACAATAGCAGTAGTTGCTGACCCAGTTATCACAGTTTCTATTGACACCGCTGCAATGTGTACAGGAGGTTCCGTAACCTTAACAGCTACAGTTGCCGGTGGATTGAATACGGAAAATGTAACTTATGTATGGTCTGTTAATGGAACAGCTATTGCTGGTGCTTCTCAAAGTACATACACTACTACAATTTATCAATCAGGCGAATATAACTTCAGCGCTACAGTTGCTCAAACTGACGACTATTATATAACAGGTTGTGCTTCTACAAACTATTCTGTGGCTACAGTAACAGTTTACGAACAACCTGAAGTATATATCTCATCAATGGGACTAGTTGATGCATGTGAAGGTGGTACTATTACCCTATACGCTCAAGTATATGGTGATACTGCTATCACTAACAATATGGATTATAACTGGAGAATTAACGGTTGGGATACGTTATCTGTAAATAGTTCTATCTACAATACCAATCCTAATTTACCTGTAGGTTCCTACGTTTATACCGTGGTTGTTACTACCGACTTGAAAGCTTGTCGTGTAATTTCTGACGCTATTAATACAAGAGTAGTTGAAGATCCTTCATGGAGCCGTAATATTGTTGCTTACCCAGTTATCTGCGTTGGTGATGAAATTACTCTCTATGCACAAGTTCAAGACGGACTTGGTGGAACAATCCAATGGGTACGTGAAGATACTACACTCTACATTCCTACAGAAATTGGAACAGGTGGATTAACTTATGATATTCCTGAAGCTAATGGCTATATCTACTATCCGGTATTTACACCTCATGTAAATATGAGTGGTTGTGATTTAGCTAATGGTGATACCACATTAGTACATGTTCACGCACGTCCAACGGCAACTGCAACTACCAGTGCAGGCTCTGACGTTGTATGTAAAGGTGAACCGGCTGATATCATAGTATCCTTTACAGGAATTGCTCCTTACACATACTACGTACAAAATATGATGAACGGATCAGCTGTTGAATTTATCACTTATAACAATCCTGATACATTAACAGTATATCCGAACGAAACTACTATCTATCAAATCTATCAAATGTCTAATAATGTGTGTGACGTTGCTCCTAACGAAGCTGCAGTTTACGTAACAGTTGTAGTATCTAATATCCAATTTACAGATCTGATATATGAAACCGGTTGTGATACCGCAGATATGAACGCAGTATTAACATTTGATGTAATCTCTGGTGGTTATCCGGCACAACAAACTTATACAGTTTATACCGCTAATGGAACCTTTGTTCAAACAGGCGTAATCATTAATAATTCACTTACTATAGATATGACAGGCTATGCTGCAGGCGACTATGACTTCATAGTTGACATCGATAGCTGTACATATCCGACAACCGTACGTGTACAAATGGGTAGCGCTGTAGTAGAACAAAGATGGGACGACGTTCTCGTTTGCAACAACAATCCTGCTAATAATGGTGGATACAACTTCGTATCATATCAATGGTACAAGAATGGAGCTCCGATTGCAGGTGCTACAGGACAATATTATAATGAAATTGGAGGATTGAACGGAGAGTATTACCTCTGGATTAAAGACGACAATGGAAATGAATACTGGACCTGTCCGCAAATGTTTAGAACTGATGTCGCAATTAGTGTGTATCCTAATCCGGCTAACGTAGACCAAATAATTACTATTGAACTTCCATTCACACCTGAACAATTAGAGGGTGCAGTACTTGACATCTACGATGCTAAAGGTGCATTAGTACAACATGTTGAAAATCTACAACCAATTACAAAAGTGTCAGGCTTTAAAGCCCAAGGTGCTTACTTTGGACGTATCTTAACAGGTACTAATGAAATCAAGACTGTTAAATTCATTATTGTAAAATAATATTAATCCCCTAAATTAGCGGTTTCTCAAACCGAGAAACCGCTAACATGAGGGAATATGAAAAGAGTTAATAACATAAAAAATATAAATATTATGAAAAAGCAAATAATTATAATCAGTCTTATTTTAGCGATATTTAGCGGTTATGCGCAAGAAACGATACCTGCCGAACCGGTTAAAGAGAAAAAAGTAAAAGATTACTGTCCTCATAGAGTTAATTTGCACGCCGGCACAGCATTTACTAACAATATTTATGCTAGATCTCCTGAAGTACACAGAATTTATTCAATGGGATACCTATTCGATATAGGTTATACTTACTTTTTTAATAAAACAGTAGGTCTTGGAATCGGAGTTGGAGTTGAAGATCTTAGTGCTAAACTGAAATCTAATATACATGGTACAGTGCCAAATCTAACCTACCCACAACAAGAAGGTAAAACGTATGATTTATTATATTCAACTAATGAATTAATAGAAAAACAACATATTTTTGCTATCTATGTTCCGTTAACCGTGCAATTTGAACATAAGTTCAAAGAAGGGAAAAACGGCATCTATGCGGGTGTGGGCGTACAAGGATTCTTCCCGCTTATCGCCTCCTCAAAGATGAAAAAAGGTGAACTTATCACAAGAGGATACGAAGAAGAACTAAATGTACTTTACCAAAACGATATGCCTCAACATGGTTTAGGAACTTATAATTTTAAAGGTGCGAGTAAAATTTATAACAGAACAAAAGAAGATTTAAGAGCTTCTGTTGATGTTGTCGCAGATTTTGGTGGTATTTTTGAAATAAATAATAAAGTTGATTTCTATGTAGGTCTTTTTGGTTCCTATAGCTTTTTAGATATTCTTCCAAAAGCAGAATTCCACCATCCATATGCTGATGTTGCACCTACAGAGCAACATGTGAAATATAACGGACTACTTGGGTCAAACTATCTTGAACTCTTCAATGAAAAGTACGAAACAGATCTAAAAACAGCTTTCAATGTATTTCAAATAGGTGTTAAAGTGGGTATCCATATTAAACCATGCTATAAGGTGAACCAAACTTTACGTAACCAATTCTACGAAGAGATGATTAAGAGAGCTAACGATCCTATTACAGATAGATACCAAAAATCATCAGGTGATGAAGGAGTTAGAACAATTACGAATACCGAAATAATTTATATTATTCCGCAATATACTTTACCTGGCGAAGAACCAAAACCAATGTTACAAGGAACTCCATTAGTAGCAAAACAATCTAATAAAGAGAATGCAAATATTCGGGAATTGGTTGAAGTGTTATCTGTTACTCGTATTCTTTTTGACGTAGATAAAGACGATCCTAAGTTGGCTCAAAGAGACGAAGAAAACATAAATAAAGTTGCAGAAATCTTAAGCAGAGATCCATCTTTAGTACTCATCGTTGAAGGATATACTGACCCAACCGGATCAAGAGAGCATAATATTGCACTTGGCAAACGTAGAGCTGAGAATACACGTAACTATTTTATTAGTAAAGGTGTTCCTGCTGACCAAATTGAAACTTATTCTTATACCGCTGATGAACCCGAAGCTATTCAGAATATTCAATCAACCTCTTATGCACAACAGAGAGCAGCGATATTTAGAATTAAGAGAAAATAAGAATCTTTAAACATAAAAAAAGAGGATATTAGAAAATATCCTCTTTTTTTTTGTTTTTTTCTCCTATTTATCCTCATTTTAATTATATTTGCATAATCTATTAAATAATCAAATTAAACACATGTAATATGAAAAAATTTAACCCAGCTCTTGCAATTCAAGATATAGTCAGTTTAGGAGAATTTAAAGGAGTTAACCCCGATATTACCGATTCAGCAACCTTTACTTTCTCAAAAGCACAAACAATGACAGACACCTTTCAAGGTAAAACAGAAGGGTGTTATTTGTATTCACGCCATTGGAATCCAAGTAATAAGTCCTTGGCTACTATGTTAGCAGCTATGGAAGATACCGAAGCCGCTTGGGTTACAGGCTCAGGTATGGGGGCAATTACAGCAACTATTTTACAATTGTGTAACTCAGGCGACCATATAGTCTCAAGTATGACCATCTACGGAGGAGCTTTTGCCTTTTTAAACAATTATCTTAAGAAATTTAATATCGAGACTACTTTTGTAAATATTACCGATATCGACGCAGTGAAAAAGGCTATGCGTCCTAATACGAAACTCATTTATACGGAAACTTTAACCAATCCGTTACTCCAAGTTTCAAACCTTCCCGAATTATCGAAAATCGCCCATCAATACGGAGCAAAATTAGTGTGCGACAATACATTTACTCCTATGATTGTTACTCCCGTACATCACGGTGCGGACATAGTCGTTTATAGTTTAACAAAGTTCGTAAATGGGAAAAATGACTGCGTAGGCGGGGCAATTTGTGCAGATTTAGATTTCATTAATTCACTTGCCGATGTTAATTCCGGAACGGCAATGCTGTTAGGTCCTGTGTTAGCACCCCAACTTGCCGCGTCAATCCAGAAAAATCTACATACACTCCATATACGAATGATGCAACATAGTAAAAATGCACTCTATCTCGCTAAAGAGTTCAAAAAAATGGGCATTAATTGTGTCTATCCCGGATTGCCCGATTGTAAAGGTCATGAAACCTTTAAATCTATCATGAACCAAGAGTATGGCTTTGGAGGTATCCTGACAATAGATTTAAAAACAGCCGAAAAAGCAAATAAAGTTATGGAAAAAATGCAGGATAGCGGAGTAGGCTATCTTGCCGTAAGTTTGGGCTACTTTAAAACTCTTTTTAGCAATTCAGGCAAGTCAACTTCTTCAGAAGTACCCGAAGATGTGCAAAAAGAAATGGGTATGTCAGAAGGCTTAATTCGCTTTTCAGTCGGGCTTGATATGGATATCGAAGATACCTTTACTCGAATAAAAAATGTTTTATCGACGTATGCTTAATGAGTTAACATTATAAACTATTAAATAATCTGATTTATAGTAAGACAATTTTTTTTGTAAATATTTTTAATTATTATTCACTTTGTAAAGTGAAACTTGCAAATAATCATAATCATGAAACAAAAATTAATTATTTTCCTGCTCTTTTTTTCGGCATCATTTTTCGCTTTTTCTCAAAAAAAATCTGACACTACCAGCTTGTATTTAGAATTTCCACTGTTTGATTATCCCTATCAAAGCTATGCTACCAAAACGAGAGGCAATTTTTTCATCGCCTATGCTAATCCAAGTATGAATCAATCGCTGGCAATATCTAATGATTTATATAGTACAGTCCATTGGGGAATCGATAAAATTATTAAGGTCAAAAATGAATTTCTTGACATTTTTCTCAAAAATCTGACAGCTGCCGGCTTCGATTTATTAACATTTTATACTCCCTTAGGAGTAGGTTGGCTGCACGAAGAGTATCATCGAGCTGTGCTGACCAGACACAAAATGAATAGTTATAATGATATGAACAATTTCCCTTTCGGAAAAACGTTGGTTTACGTTAGAAAGGTCAAAGATGAAGATTTAATCAATTTGTCGGATAATCATAATCAAGATTTTAGACGACTTATGATTGCCGGCAATGAGGGGCAATTTCATCAAATTCAAACGTTACAAAAATACAATTTCTATCTCAATCAGGATTTACCTCATGTTGCCTTATATTGGATGAGCACCATGATTAATATCGGTTATCTCAATCAATCGGGTAGCGATGCTTTTGACAAAATTATTGATAAATCCAATGAAAAAGATGGGGCAGATATAAGTAAGCGAGATTTTACAGGTGCAGACTTTACCGCTTGGGCAGATGCTTTGTTTTTTCCGGATAAACCATACGAAGATAGAGGAATACATCCGTCAGGTGTGGGCATAAATCGATACATAAAACCATCACAACTTTCAACCGAAGCAAGAAGTTACCTGAAAAAACAAGGTCGTCTACATTGGTTAAATATACTTTCCCCACATTTGTTCGGGTTCTCAAAGATAAAGTTGAACTCTACCGAAAAGGGTGATTACTACGGTAATTTTGCAGTAAGGCACCTCTTGACCCCTTTTGGTAACGATATCTCTCTCGATGTTTTCCTCCAAACCCCGAAAAATAATTTCTTCTTTGCACTTCATAACTATAATAATCTAAAATTACCATTTTTCGGACTCGAATTTGCGATTATAGATCAGAATTTTTTTAATGACAATTTTTTTCTTACCGGCAGATGTATGGCTTGGGTACAACCTCACGAGCTATCGTTTTTTACCAAAAAAGCAACTTTTGGAGCTATGTTTGGCGTTAAGGGGTCGTACGCATTCGGATATTGGGCTCCCTATATTGCGTTTGAGGGAAAAACAGATGGTTGGGTCATGGGCAATCCGTTTTTAGATAAAAATTTAAGTTTAAATGTTGGGTTGGAGATAAGAGTGCCGTAAAAAAGTCTATTTTTACCGTTGCAGCATCCCAATAATAAAGAAAATAATTTTAATATTTATTAGGGCGTGCCCCGTTCGCTGACGCTCACGGGTCGGCGCCCGGTTACAAGTCCGCGGGCACAAGCCGTGGGGACGCAAAGCGGCAAAAAGAGCTTCTAAAGTCGCTTTTTTGCCGCTGCGTCCCCAGCGGCTTCTGCCCTTGCGGGCTTTCCACCTAAGCGCCTCACGCACCCAACTTGTTCATGTAGAGCATTATAGGTGAAGAGCGGAAAGTCGGAAGGTGAAAAATACTCCTGACTTCGACAATGTGTTACTCATTTCGTGTAATAGGAATTTATCTCTTTCTACAAAATTATTTTACTCTTTATCTAATCTAATCTGTTATCAATAATTTCGTAATTTTTTGTTGTACAGTTGTTTAATTTTGTTGTATCTTTGTTTCGTAGTTTATTAGATGTTGATGGCAAGCAAAAGACGAATGCTAAAAATTAAGAGATATGACGGCACAAACAGGTGAAAAACTAATCTTCTCAGGGAAAGAAACTTGGATGGCGGCAGAACCATTAAATAAATATTTACGAAATAGAGATGATATAAATTTTATTTGGCCATCTACAAACTGTTATCGTGGATACTATGGAGAATGGGAGATTAAAGACAATAAGTTGTACCTAATTGGACTCAAAGCATACTTAGAAGGATACAGAGAAGTAGGATTAGATTATCTATTTCCAGGTCAAAAAGAAGTTTTTGCAAGTTGGGTTACTGGGAAAATAAGAGTCCCGCAAGGAGAAAAGTTAGAACATGTTCGTGCGGGATATCTTTCTACGTATGAAAGTGATTTATTCCTTGTTTTTGAAAAAGGAATATTGGTAAATCAATATGAAGTTAATAATGTGAAAGAATATCTCGATAGACTTAAGAGAAGAAAGAAAGAACGTAAGAAGAAAAAGATAAATGAAATAATTGGTTTTAGTGTTTTTTTATTTTTTATACTCGTTTTTATAGGAATTTGTGTAGGAATATTCTATTTGATTAAAAGGGGTAGCGTATTAGGGTATGTCATATTAGCAATTTTAGCTAGCGGTATACTATTTTTATTTTTTTTAGCAATAAAAAACCGAATAAGGGATAAAAGAGAAGCTGCAAAAATGAAAAAATGAGGATTGTAATAGATAACAAAAAATTAGACCAAATAAACGTAATTTCTGAAAGGAATGCCAAAACTTCAGAACCAATTACGAAAGAATTGGAAAACTGGAGCGACACGAAGAAGACCCTATTTTCGAATTAAAAATTTATTTATTTCGTAATCGAAAATTTAAAATTACACCTGAGTAAAATAAGATATACAGGTGTCAAATGTTTGGCTTAATGGCTAAGTATTGTGGTTATTTGAAAATTAAAAACTCTCCACTTTCAACGTTTTTCTATAGTGTTTTATATGAGTAAGTTGGCTGCGTGAGGCGCTTAGGTGGAAAGCCCGCAAGGGCAGAAGCCGCTGGGGACGCTGCGGCAAAAAAGCGAGCTTGTAAGCTCTTTTTGCCGCCATGCGTCCCCACGGCTTGTGCCCGCGGACTTGGAACCGGGCGCCGACCCCGAGCGTAGCGAGGGGGCACGCCCTAATAAAAAATAACATATAAAAAACAAAAAACGAAAAATGAAAAATGCTTTGTTAATTGAATAAACTGCTATTTTATTTCTAAAAAACTCCCAAAATTTTATTTTTTTAAAGAAAATTGAAAAGAGAAAATTATATTCTCATTTTGTAAAATTTGAAAAAAATACTAAGTAACCTTAAGAAATTGCATATTTTACATTGTAAAGTAGTTTTCTTCAATTAAATCATCTATTTTTGTAAATAGGTTAAATTTTATTGTTTTCTATGTCTAATTTGTAGTTTTTGTTGTTAAATGTACATTTAATCACTTTTAATTATTTTAAGTTATTTCATAGTTGTTTATTGTTATAAAATTATTAAATTTGAAATCTGGATATTAGTAATAATTAAAGAAAAATAAAAAATGGAAACTTTAACTTGTTCACTTCTCATTCAATCGGCTGATATTGAGACGAAAATTTTGGATTGTGCTGAAAATTTTTCATCAATTAAAATAGCAGAGATTTTCAAAAACCCTTTTGATGCCTTTGAAAAATTAAATAAAACATGTTCGGATATTTTATTTGTAGATATTGATTTTCTTCATTTTAATCCTGTAGAATTTTTTAAAATGATAAACAGACCGACTTTTATCATCGGATTAACGGAGAATAGAGAAAAAGTATTAGATCTCCTTGATGACGGCTTCTTCGATTTGCTTTTTAATCCCTTTACACTTGAAGATTTTTGTAAAAAAATCGGCAAAGTTATTCGTATTGTCCAAGATATTAAAGCGAATAGATTTAAAGTTAATGCTGTGTCTGATAACGATTTACAGTATAGTATAAAACAACCTTTACCCCTTCAAAAAGAGTTTATGTTTCTTAAATATCGGAGGGTATCTACAAAAATTAGATTTGATGACATTATCTACATTCAAAATGTCGGTAATGTTTTAAAGGTTTTTAACGAAAATGGAGCATTTTTTTATCACGGATCAACTTTATGCAAGATGCTCCGAAGTCTTCCAAGTAATAGATTTATTAGATTAAATAAGTCAATAATAGTCAATTTTGCGAAAATTGATAAAATGGAACGGCATCTTATCTACGTCAAAAATCAGTCATTTAAACTTTCACGAACATATTCGTATCAGCTTATGGACGTTTTAAACAAGAATACTAATTAGATATCTCAAAGTGTCGTTGCTCATCATAGATAAGCTCAAATGTCAGAATCCGAATTTTGAGTTCATTTTCGTAATTCAGTTATAAGTTGAACTGACATGGTAGGTTAGAGTTTTGATTTACAAAAAATAGGAGAAATTTTATAAAACTTCCCCTATTTTGGAGGTCTCTTCCGGATTCGAACCGGAGTAGACGGTTTTGCAGACCGGTGCCTAGCCACTCGGCCAAGAGACCATTTTTTTAATTTCTCTGCAAAAATATAAAAATAATCTACATAGTCAACTTTTTAAAAGCTCTTTTCCATATAATTTTGAATTATGCTGCGCAATAGTGCAAAAATGGGACTGCTTTTCGAGCGTCTCAATCGAATTTTCGCAGAGTTTAATGTAATGAGTTCAGAAAATAGATTTACTATTTTATCAAAGCTAATCCTTCTCTTGCCGATTTATCGTTTGGGGAGATGATTAAGACGGTGTTAAACAAAATTTTAGCTTCATTTTTCTTATTTAAAAAATACTTTGTCCAGCCCGCCATCAGGTTAGAATAGTAGTCGAAAGGATACAAGCTAATCACCAAATCAAAGTGTTTTTCTGCGAGGGCAAAGTCTTTCCGATAGTAATAAATATTGCCTAGTGCGTAGTTTACTTTTGTGTTCATTGGGTCGATGGCAAGGATTTTCTTGTAGGTAGTTTCCAGCAAATCGTTTTTTTTCTGTGCTTCGAGTGGATTGCACAAGCCGAGCAGTGCTTCAACCGCTTTAGGACGTAACTTTATGGCTTGTTCGTAGTAGCGAATGGTTTCATTGTAATTTTTTTCCAAATAGTAGAGCCAACCTAATCGAAGGGATTTATGATAATCGAACCCATTTAAGCCGATTATCTCATTAATAGCACCTTTATAGTCGCCTGCCGCTTCTTTGGTGTAGCTGGTTTCAAAAACTTTAGAAGGAGTAATCTGTGCCGAAGCTGAAACTCCAAACATGACCAAAAAAATCATTATTACTCTTTTTTTCTTTAAAAATTCCATTTTAATCCAAGATTTATTAAGTGGTTATTATATTTATACATTAATAGTTCCGTGTAATAATTGGTTAACGCCCAACCTTCTCGTTGCGTCCACGAGTAGGTAGCGGAAAGCGTTATTTTTTTGAAATAGTACGATAAACTCAAACTCGAAATAAACTTAATCGGGTCGTAGGTATCATACACGACAAAAGAACGTTCCGTTATGTAATTCAGGTGATTCCCCACACTTACCATTCCGTCCAACCACATTTTTCCGAATAATCTCACACCGATTTTTTGGGAAAAAACGGCGTTTCTTGGTCTGTTTTTATTATTATCTAAAATCAGTGTAGCGGAGGTGTTTCCGTAAAAATTCAAGTTTCCTAATGGGAAATAAGTGAGTTGTATTGTGGAGTGAAATTGATTAGAGAAAGCAAAATCGGAATAGGCGAATGAGATTTCGGGCATCAGGTAAGTGAATCTTTTACTCAAAAAAACTAAAGCGGAAAAGTTGTAATCTGTTGATTTAGAAGAAGATATTCTCCATTTTTTTCCGTAGACGGCTGCATTTCCCGAAGTTTGAGCTGTTGACTTATGGTTTTTCTCAATAGCATAAAATCCGCCGACAAAGCCGATGGAAAAGTTGTGGTTTAAATAAATTTCCGTGCCGAGATTAAATTGATGTTGCGACAGGAAATTGTTCTGTTTTAGGTTGTTTTGAGCGAAACGCTCAAACTTAGAAGTAAACAAGTTATAACTTACATTTAATTTCACTCGGCTGGAAAGATTAAATCCGACTGTTACACCTCCCAATATCATGTCCTGATATTGGTTTATGGTGTCAAGATTGGCTATTTTATTGCGTAGTTTTTCGTTGTTATCGCTAAAGGTATAGCCCCCGGAAATATGGACAAAATTGACAAGTGGTAACCTATAACCGAGCAATTCCTGACTGCTTTTCGGCAATGTTTTTGCTAGTAGTTCAGTTTTTATATTTTGACCGCTAAGTAGATAAGCCAAGTATAGACTTCCTTTCAGAAAGAGGTCGTCAGGCATATATTTAAGGGTTTTTTCGTAATATTTTGCCGCTTTTGCATAGTTTTTCAATTCATAATAGGCTATTGCTTTGCGGTAATATAAATAGGGGAAAGTAATTCCCGATTGTTCTGCTTTTTTTGCAGTTTTAATCAGTGCTTTAAAATCTTGATTTTGATACTGAACGAAAGTGAGACTATCATAGTAGATTATTTGCTTATTTTTCTCTAATTCATTCATAGCGAGCGAATCTTGTTGCCCTTTTGCCGTCCAAAAAAAAGAGAGTAATATTAAGGTAAAAACTATTCTATGCATAAACTCTGATTCTTCGATTTAATTTCGATTTTTGATTCTGATACGGCTACGTTGTACTCTGTAATCGGCTCTTTTTTCCAAAAAGACTTAACTTTAACTTGATTGAGAAACTCAACATTTTCTGGATAAAACAGATTGTCCGCATGGTGCAGTTTAGATGTAAAATTCACCTGACAGAACAGTACGATAGGAGCAAGAAAATCTTGTATCCATTTGATAGAGAGAGATAATTCCTTTGATAGAGGAATAATATCTTTAACTTCAATGCTTTTCTCTCCGGCAAGTAGAAGTCGGAAACA
>DUOL01000124.1 GCA_012838875.1 Bacteroidales bacterium
AAATGGGCTAACATCGCATGCCACTGAATTTATGCCCATTAACGCTGCTTCAACATTTGCCGTTCCGCTACCTGCCATTGGGTCTAAAATGGTTTCCCCTTTTTGTATTCCTAAAATGTTAAGTAACCCCTTTATAAGTTGTGGGTGGAATTTGCCACGATACGGAAAAAGTCCATGCGTGGCGTAACCTGTTGAAAATTGCCCCTCTTCAAAATAGGCTTGCGTTTGTGCCGACCTATTCTCGTTTATTGTATTATTGTAATTTGAATACAATAAAAAATGTTTCGCAAATTGATTATCAATGGATTTTATAAATGCAGAGCGATCCAAGAGTTGCTCTTTTGAAAGACAATTAAATTCTAAATAAGCCAATTCTAACTCAAACAACTCGTCTACATTTGGTAAAAGTTCGACATTGCTACCAAAGACTTTAGTTATAAATGAGGGGACGGAGTGAAAGTTTGTTTTAGTCATTTTGTAAATCATTCTATTTTTTAGTTCATAGCTTGCATTTCATCATTTTGTAAATTTCATAATTTTTCACTCAACAAATATACAACATTCCTAAACATAAAACTTAGGACATTTTATATTATTTTCCATTATTTTTATTTATCAAGAGCGTTACGTGATTTTCTTTTTGAAAAGGAATCGTTTATTTTAATTCATAGCATAAAGGTCTCTTATTTTTGATGTTGCAGGATAAAAAAATAATAGAAAAAGGAAACTTTACCCCATTATGTTTTTTCATACAGAAAAGTAAAAAAAATTACAGAGGCGAAATCTAACCCAAGTTTCACACCCAAAATTACGTTTTTCTTGCTGTACAACAACTTGGGGGTTTCTCAGGAGGACGCTGTGTCCTACAAATTTTTCTTTTCTTGAAAGGATGATGTTTAAAACCGAGTGCGTCGTAAATCTCAATAGCTTGCTTACTCGGACGACTACATTGACGTAATTCAACGCTCTCCCCAAGCGCATTTATGGCTTTGGTTGTGACCAATTTTTGCGTGGACATCCGTTTAGTAATCTCTGTCCAATAACAACGTATATTCTTCTCTTTCAACTGATAGCGAATGGTATTGACAACCCAGTAAGCTAATAATCCGAAGAAAAGGTGGGCGTCTGAGCGGTCGTCCGTCTGATGGAAAATCGGACGAAGATTAAGATCGGTTTTCAGTTGACGATTCGTGGTTTCAATTTCTCGTATTAAATTGTAGTATTTCCACGTAACCTTCTCGTCAAACTCACGGACATTAGTCCTCAGAAAATAAACTCCGAAGTTTTTTCCTTGATTTGACAGATCTTTGATTCCCCATTTCACTTCTTTCATTTTATCGGAGGAGTCTTTATCTCTCTCATATTCAATGTGATAATTCTTCGCTATGGAAGGATAACGCTCAATGGCACGTCCCACGCGTTCTACAACTTTTTCATATTTTTTTGTTCCGCCTTTTTTCTTAATTGATGCATTAACCTTCGTCAACTCCTCTTCAAATCGTTCTTTCCAAAAGCGATTCATCGAAGCTTCTGTCATTGCTTTTGAGGGGGAATGAACTTCCAGATAATAATCCTCATCATCAGAGGTATGAACCTGCTTGAGTTTTATTTCTTGTTTGCAAGCGTCCAAAACGGTCACCGTGTTCGTGGTTTCATCTATGATATAATCTTTTAATTTAGTACGAGATACACAAAGATAAT
>DUOL01000125.1 GCA_012838875.1 Bacteroidales bacterium
AAAACGTCAACTACAAAGACGGCGGCGGGTAGGCGAGTTAAATCGGAAATTGAGCCTAAGTCTTTTTCTAATTTACCACGTTCACGTTGAATTTGTAATTTTTCTCTTTTAGAAAGACTTTTGAACTGTTCGCTCGCCATAAGTCTATCAATATTACTCATTTTTTTAACCGCTTTTCGAATAGTCGTAAAGTTCGTTAACATTCCGCCGGGCCAACGCTCCGTAACGTATGGCATGCCGATTTTTTTAACCAATTCGGCTACGCTATCTTTCGCTTGTTTTTTAGTGGCTACGAAGAGAATTTTCCGCCCCGATTTAGCAATTTGTTTTGCTGCAGCGCAAGCCTCATCAAGTTTTTCTATTGTCTTATACAAGTCAATAATATGGATTCCATTTTTTTCCATGAAAATATATGGTGCCATATATGGATTCCATTTTCTTCTCAGGTGTCCAAAGTGACAACCTGCATCTAATAATTCATTAAAATCTACTTTTGTCATTTTTTTTTAAATTTGTTTACATTCTTAAAATCAATTGCTAAGTAGTTCCAAGAGGAAGTCTTAACAATTTCGATACTAAACAGACCAATTTAATTGCATAGTTAAATATCCTAACGTTTGCTGAATTGGAATTTTTTACGAGCTTTGGGTTGTCCCGGTTTTTTACGCTCTACCATACGTGGGTCTCTTCGTAATAATCCTTTATCTTTCAAAGGTTTACGAAATTCTTCGTTGATTTCAACAAGAGCGCGTGAAATAGCTAATCTCAAGGCTTCTGCTTGCCCTGAAGTGCCACCCCCGTCAAGATTTACTTTAATATCGTATTCTCCTTCAAGACCTGTGATAATAAGGGGTTGTCTAACAATATATTGTAATGTAGCTAATGGAAAATACTCTTTATAGTCGCGTTTGTTAATTGTAATTTGACCACTGCCTTTTTGCATATAAATTCGTGCAACTGCAGTTTTTCTTCTACCTATTGTATTGATAATGTCCATGATTATTACTTAATTTCATTAATGTTAATAGATTTGGGTTTTTGTCCATCATGCGGATGATTTGGACCTTCGTAAACGTAAAGATTGCGGTACATTTCAGCTCCAAGCTTATTTTTGGGTAGCATACCCTTAATAGCATGTTCTAAAATAGCAATAGGTTTTTTATTTAACCACTCTCTTGGAGTAGCAAAGCGTTGCCCACTCGGGTAACCCGTGTGACGGACATACTGCTTTTGGTCTAATTTTTTCCCTGTAAATCTTGCCTTTTCTGCATTGATAATGATAACATTATCGCCACAATCAAAATGAGGAGTGTAATAGGGTTTGTGTTTCCCTCGTAAAAGGCGTGCAACCACAGTAGATAATCTGCCTACAACTTCGTTTTCGGCGTCTATCACGAACCACTCTTTTTTTACAATCTTTTCGTTCGCGGCAATTGTTTTATAACTTATTGCTTTCATTTTTTCTTTTTTGTTTGAATTAACTGTTCACCCAATCAATTCGATTTTTATTAATTTCCTAATCTTTTATGTTAAGATAATAATCGGCTTTTTAAGGGTGCAAAAATAGCATTTTTTTTCATACCGTCAACTATTATATATATAATTTAATGAGAAATATTTTTTTACGGTAAATTATTGATAATTAGATATGAACTTATTGCAAGTTAAATTCATATTTAATTTGCTTATCTTTGCTCATTGAGTTATTCAAAAAAAAATTATCTTTGAATTTTTATTTTAATCTTTGATTTCCTATGGTTTTTTCTCCTGATGAAGTACGGCTTATCAAGCAAAGCGGACGTTCGCCGGAACAAGTTTTAAAACAGTTTCACTATTTTTCTACCGGGTTTCCTTACATTAAGTTATTACGACCCGCTAAAATAACAGATGGTATTCTTTCTTTAAATAACGATGAAATTGAAGTTTTTCTTGAAAAATATGCATCTGACGGAAAGCGTCATTCGATAGTTAAATTTGTCCCTGCCTCCGGCGCAGCGACACGAATGTTTAAAGATTTATATCGTTATTTGTTGGAAGATTTTGATGAGGTGCCGCCAACAATAGAAAGTTTTTTTGCGTCCATTCAAAATTATCCCTTTTTTGAAAAATTAGAAGAACTCTTACAGCGCAACGGCTACATTTTAAAAGAAGAGATTCAAAAGAGAAATTATAAATTAATTTTAGAATATTTGCTTACCGAAAAGGGACTCAATTTTGGAAATTTACCGAAAGCACTACTTCCGTTTCATCGCTATCCCAATCAAGTACGCACTGCCTTTGAAGAACATTTGGTAGAAGCGGCTTATTATGCTCAACAAGGGGATAAACGTTGTCAATTACACTTTACCGTATCACCGCAACATCTTGAGAATTTCAAAAAGTTGATGAATGAAGTGCTCCCTTATTATGAAAAGCGGTATTCTGTAAAGTATGACATAACCTTTTCCGTACAAGATGCGGGAACGGATACTATTGCCGCAGAAATGGACAATACTCTTTTTCACGACGGACAAGGTCAATTGCTATTTCGACCCGGAGGACACGGTGCGTTAATCTACAATCTAAATAAGTTACAATACGATATTGTTTTTATCAAAAACATTGATAATCTATTAAATGAAAATAATATAGAATTATTAGTTAAAACTAAAAAAATATTAGCGGGCTATTTAATTTATATAAAAGAAAAAATAGACAATTATTTGCAATTATTGGAGAAAAAAGAGTTAAAATCGCAGAATTTAAAAGAAATACTCCATTTTGCCGAAAATGTTTTAAATATCAAAGGAATCAACGAACATAATGTATTTGAAAAATTAAATCGTCCCGTACGTGTCTGCGGAATGGTGAAAAATGAAGGAGAACCCGGAGGAGGTCCCTTTTGGGTGCAAAGTAAAAACGGAGACGTGAGTTTGCAGATTGTAGAGTCGTCACAAATTGATTTGAAAAATGAAGAACAGCGAAAAGTATTTGATGATTCCACGCACTTTAATCCCGTTGATATTGTTTGTTCATTTAAAGATTTCCGCGGCAACTATTTTTCGTTACCCGATTTCATTGACCCGGAAACAGGATTTATTTCTATTAAATCGTTCGAGGGAAAATCAATAAAAACAATGGAATTGCCGGGCTTATGGAACGGCTCAATGGCTGATTGGATAACGGTTTTTATAGAAGTTCCGCTTGCCACCTTTTCTCCCGTGAAAACAATTTTTGATTTGTTCGGTAAATAAAAATATTACTATTCAAAAAAAATGTATTTTTGTCAAGTCAAAATATTTGCTATTATGAAAAGAATCACATTATTATTATTCTCTTTAATTCTATTGCTTTTTTCTCATGCCTTGTTCGCTCAGAAAGACAAAGGAATAGCAATTGTTGGGTTTTATAATCTTGAAAATTTATTTGATACCGAAAACGACCCCTTAACAAATGACGAGCAATTTTTACCGGAGGGCTCTTACCGTTGGACACCGGAAAGATATCAAAAAAAATTGCATAATATGTCCCGCGTACTTGCCGACATAGGAATAGAATACGGAGGATTGGTAGCGGTGGGCGTTAGCGAAATTGAAAATGAACGGGTACTTCGTGATTTAATCTCTACGGATAATCTGAGAGATAGAAATTGGGGAATCGTTCACTATGATTCACCCGACAGACGTGGAGTTGATGTAGGGCTCTTGTACGATAAATCAAGAATTAAAGTTTTCTATTCCCACGCTTTTAGACTCTACACTCCCGATACCAATTTTAGAACTCGCGACCAATTGTTGGTTCAAGCTGTTTTAGATGACATAGATACAATTTCTTTTATTGTTAATCAC
>DUOL01000126.1 GCA_012838875.1 Bacteroidales bacterium
CTCTTTTTGCCGCTTTGCGTCCCCACGGCTTGTGCCCGCGGACTTGGAACCGGGCGCCGACCCCGAGCGTAGCGAGGGGGCACGCCCAAAAGAAAATAATAATAAAATTCTGACAACTTATTTTATGTAGAATCCTTTATATATTCTTAATAATTAAGCAATTAGCTATTAAAAGTTATCTGGTGGGGGATTGTTAACTTGAGTTGTTTTACAAACTTTTCGGGCTCTACTTTCAAATCGTAACTATGCAAATCGGAGTGGAAATTCCCTGCTAACGTAGCCACACGGATGTAAAGAGGCACTTTTCCCGGATAGGTTTCGGCAGCTTCTTTTATCAAATAGGCAATATTAGCGGCAATATCTTTTACATTAAAGGTAAGCGTGATGTTTTTACATAAATTGTCGTAACTATCGCTTAAATAAAAGATAGAGATAGGCTTAAGGTCATAATTTTTTTGGGTATCTTTATTCTTATTGTAGTATCTCTCTTCCAAACGCGCCTTAATAAAAAGCTGTTTTCCTTCTTCAAAAAGGTGTTTATATCTTGTAAATTCTTCGCCGAATAGTGTCCAATTATAATTTCCGTTATAGTCTTCCAACTGAATAGTACCGTAGTCTTTATTGTTTTTAGTAATGCCCACCTTAACAGCTGTAACAATGGCAACAAAAGAGAGGGTTTTAAACGCATATTGAGCATGTAGAGCTGGATTAGCGATAGTTTCTAAATTTACATTGGTGAAATTATCTATAATGGTTTTGTATTCGTCAAGTGGGTGTCCGGAAATATAGAAACCTGCTATTTCCTTTTCAAATTTTAATTGTTCGAGTGGGTGCCACGGTTCGCAAGCAGGTATTTCAGGCAGTCCGAAGTCTTCATCATCATCGGAAGCGAAATCAAAGATTGAGGTTTGATTTCTTGATATGTTAGTTTGTTCTCCGTTTCCGTAATTTATTAGCTTTTCAATAAACGATTTTCCATCGTTATCTTCATGGAAAAATTGTGCTCGGTGAATATTATCAAAGCAGTCGAATGCACCGGCATAAGCTAGGGCTTCTAAGGAGCGTTTATTAAAAAGTCGGAAGTTTTGTCGCTTAATGAAATCAAAAATATTTTCGTAGTTCCCATTCTTTTCGCGCTCTTCAACCAAAGATACAACGGTTGAGGCGCCCATATTTTTGAGACCGCCTAAACCAAAACGTATATCCCCTTTTTTATTGACGATAAAATCCAATTCCGATTCGTTGACGTCCGGTCCTAAAATATTGATTCCCATTCTCATGGTGTCATCAATTAAGGATGTTATTTTACCTAAATCTTTAAGGTTATTTGTTAAGTTAGCTGCCATAAATTCGGCGGGGTAGTGTGCTTTTAGGTAAGCGGTTTGATAAGCGACGTACGCATAGCAAGTAGCATGTGATTTGTTAAAAGCATAAGAGGAAAATCGTTTCCACTCTTTCCATATCTCTTCCAATGTCTTTTTAGGGTGTCCGTTTTTCATTCCTCCTTGATAAAAGGCTTCTTCCAACTCGTTCATCAGTAGTTCATTCTTTTTCCCCATAGCCTTACGCATTGTGTCGGCTTGACTCGGGGTGAAATTGGCGATAAACTGTGCCAATTGCATAACTTGTTCTTGATAAACCGTAATTCCATAAGTTTCATCAAGGAAAGTTCCCATTCCTTCTATCGGATAAGAAATTTTTTCACGACCGAACTTCCGATTAATAAAATGAGGAATATTATCCATAGGTCCCGGGCGATAAAGGGCAACCATGGCATAAACATCTTCGAAGCGTTCCGGCTTTAGTTCTTGCAAGTATTTACGCATTCCGGGGCTTTCAAATTGGAAAATAGCGGTTGTATCTCCCATTGAGAAGAGTTCGTAAGTCTTTTTGTCGTCAAAGGGAATATTATCAATGTCAACGTCAATGTTTTGCCGTTTTTTTATGTTGTAAAGAGTATTAGAGATAATATTGAGTGTTTTCAGCCCAAGAAAATCCATTTTAAGAAGTCCGGCGTCTTCCACTTGTTTTCCTTCGTATTGGGTAACTAAAACATCACTATTTTTAGCTGTGCAAAGGGGGAGGGAGTCGTAAAGATTATTTTTCCCGATAATGACGCCGCAGGCATGTACTCCGCTACTGCGAACGGTTCCTTCCAATTGCATGGCATATTGTAATGTTTTTCTAATCAACTCATTAGGGCTTTCAAGTTCTTTTTTTAGTTCGGGAGTTGTTTCAAAAACCTTATCAAAAGTAATTTTGGGAGTTTCGGGTACTAACTTAGCGAGGCGATTACTTTCATTTAAGTTTAATTGCAGAACACGGGCACAATCACGGATAGCCGATTTGGCAGCCATGGTATTAAATGTGATAATTTGAGCAACATTTTCAAACCCATATTTTTGAGTAACGTACTCTATGACGGCATCTCTTCCGGTATCTTCGATATCAATATCCATATCAGGCATTGAGATTCTATCCGGATTTAAAAAGCGTTCAAAAAGCAGATTGTATTTGATAGGGTCGAAATTGGTAATTCCAAGGCAGTAAGAAATTGCCGAACCTGCGGCAGAACCGCGTCCAGGTCCAAATCGGATGCCTTGTTTTTTTCCGGCATTAATAAAATCTTGTACGATTAAAAAGTATCCGGCAAATCCCATTTTTTTGATTGTTTCTAATTCAAACGTAAGTCGTTCTTGAATTTTCTCATCTATCTCCTTCCAGCGACGTTTTGCCCCCTGATAGGTTAAATGCTCTAAATAGTCGTACTCATTTTTAAATTCTTTTGGAACTTCAAATTTAGGAAGTAACGGTTCGGAGGCAAGTCTATAAGATTCGATTTTATTAACAAGCTGATTTGTATTTGCAATAGCTTCAGGAAAGTCCTTGAAAAGTTCTACCATTTCTGCGGTAGTCTTTAAGTACTCTTCGCCCGAATATGCCAACCCATTGTCGGAGTCTTCGTCTTGCAAACTTCCTTCTTTGGAGTAGAAATCACGTCTTGTATTGATACAAATCAACATTCTGTGTGCCTCAAAATCTTCACGATTAACGAAATGTACATCATTTGTAGCAATACAACGCACTTGATGTTTTACGGATAGTTGCTTCAGAGCTTCATTGACCATAATTTGTTCACGATGTCCATTATTTTGAAGTTCTAAATAATAATCGTTTCCAAATATTGATTTATATTCTTCAATAATTTTACTTGCCTCATCTAAGTTGAAAATTGTCGGAATCGGGTTTGCAGGGTCGTAATTATTATATTTTAAAATAGCTTGCGGGACTTCACCTCCTAAGCAAGCAGAGCTGGCTATAATCCCTTCCGAATATTTGCGTAACAACTCCTTATCAACTCGCGGCGTATAGTACATACCTTCACTATAAGAATATGAAACAATACGCGAAAGATTACGGTAGCCGGTCCAATTTTTAGCTAAAAGTATAAGATGCTTACCGCTTCTATTTTCTCTTACGGTTTTATCTTTATCGAAGCGAGAGTTTGCGGCAACGTAAACTTCACAGCCGATAATTGCTTTAAAAGGGTCATTTTTTTTGGCATGTTTAGCGTTAAATTTCTCAACTTGCTCAACAAAACTAAATACTCCGAACATATTTCCATGGTCGGTTATAGCCATTGCTCGTTGACCGTCGTCGTATGCTTTGCGTATTAAATCGGGAATTTTAGCTAATCCGTCAAGAATTGAATACTCCGTGTGTACATGCAAATGTGAAAATGAACTCATTATCAGTGATATCTATAGATTAAAAAATGAAATACTTATTTATACAAAGATACTTTTTTTTTAAATGAATTTTCTTTTAAAATTAAAAAAAATAGAGAAAAGATAAAGAAAAAAAGTACCTTTGAAAGCCAAAAATATGTATTTTTGCCGTTCATTAAGCTGTTTTAGCTTTATAAAAAGAAAAGTATGAATCAGGAAATTATAGATTTTCAACAAGAGTTATTGGCAGGAATTCCTGACGAACTCCCCGAAATAAAACCGTATGATTATCAACTTAATCATGTTCCGATACGACAAGATATTTTAAGTAAGGAAGAGAAGAAATTAGCTTTGCAGAATGCATTGCGTTATTTTAAAGATGAGTGGCATTCTATTTTAGCTCCTGAATTTGCGGAAGAGTTAAAAAAATACGGGCGAATTTATATGTATCGTTTTCGTCCGAGTTATGCTATGTATGCTCGTCCTATTGAGGCGTATCCGGCAAAAAGTCGTGCTGCCGCCGCCATCATGCTGATGATTCAGAATAATTTAGACCCCGCGGTTGCACAGCATCCGCATGAGCTGATTACCTACGGAGGAAACGGTGCCGTTTTTCAAAATTGGGCTCAATATCGTTTAGTTATGCAATATCTTGCTACCATGACAGACGAACAAACGTTAGTAATGTATTCAGGGCATCCGTTAGGACTATTCCCTTCCTCCAAGCAAGCTCCACGTGTTGTGGTTACTAACGGCATGGTCATACCCAACTACTCGAAACCGGAGCATTGGGAAAAATTCAATGCTCTCGGTGTCAGCCAGTATGGTCAAATGACGGCGGGTTCATATATGTACATCGGACCGCAAGGCATTGTACACGGCACAACCATTACCGTAATGAATGCTTGCCGCAAATTAAGCACGGACTCGTCAAAACTTTTCATTACAGCCGGTTTGGGAGGAATGTCCGGAGCACAACCTAAGGCAGCTAACATTGCCGGTGTTATCTCTATAACTGCTGAAATTAACCCTGCTGCTACACAAAAACGTTATCAACAAAATTGGGTAGATGAAATTTCGGACAATTTAGAACACCTATTTAAGCGTGTAAAAGAAGAACAAGCCGCAAATCGTGTCCGCTCCTTCGCATATCAAGGAAATATCGTTGATTTATGGGAATATTGTGTAAAACATAAAATTCATGTAGACCTTGGTTCTGACCAAACTTCATTGCATAATCCGTGGGCGGGCGGTTACTATCCGGTAGATTATACATTTGAAGAATCGCAGAAAATGATGGTCGAAGAGCCTGAGAAATTCAGATTAGCAGTACAAAAAAGTCTTGTAAGACAAATAGATGCTATTAATTCTCTGGCTGAACGAGGAATGTACTTTTTTGATTACGGCAATGCCTTTCTCCTTGAAGCAAGTAGGGCAGGGGCGGCAGTACTCAATGCTGACGGCAAATTCAAATACCCCTCATACGTACAAGATATTATGGGACCACTCTGTTTTGACCACGGTTTTGGACCTTTTCGTTGGGTTTGCACATCAGGGAAAGAGGAAGATTTAATGATGACCGATACTATTGCTATGCAAGTGTTGGAAGATATTAGAAAGAATGCTCCAACTGAAATTCAAGGACAATTGCAAGATAATATTCATTGGATACGAGAGGCACAAAAAAATAAGTTAGTAGTCGGTTCTCAAGCTCGTATTCTTTATGCCGATGCCGAAGGAAGAATTAAAATAGCTTCAGCGTTTAATCAAGCGATAAAAGAAAAACGTATTTCTGCTCCGGTTGTTCTCGGTCGCGACCATCACGACGTGTCCGGAACGGACTCGCCCTACAGAGAAACGTCTAATATTTACGACGGTTCTTCGTTCACAGCCGACATGTCAGTGCAAAATGTGATTGGTGACGCTTTTCGTGGTGCAACTTGGGTTTCTATTCATAACGGTGGTGGAGTCGGCTGGGGAGAAGTGATAAACGGAGGCTTTGGATTACTCCTGGACGGTAGCGACGAAGCACAGCAACGCTTAGAAAATATGCTCTACTGGGACGTTAATAATGGGATTGCCCGCCGAGCATGGGCAAGAAACAAGCCCGCACTCTTTTCTATACGGCGGGCAATGGAACAGAACCCGAAGTTGAAAGTTACAATTCCAAATATTGTAGACGAAAAACTTATTAATACTATCAATTTTTAATTCAATTTTAAACTTTTAAATAGTGTGAAATATTATATTATAGCGGGAGAACCTTCAGGAGATTTACACGCCTCTTTCTTAATGAAAGAGATAAAAAATAATGATAAAGACGCTGATTTTCGTTGTTGGGGCGGCGACCTTATGGAACAAAACGGCGGTGAAATAGTTAAGCACTATAAAGAATTGGCTTTCATGGGGTTTGTGGAAGTGCTCTTGAATTTAAAGACAATTCTTAATAATTTGGTCATTTGTAAAACCGACATCCTTTTATATCAACCCGATGTCGTCATCTTAGTTGATTACCCCGGCTTTAATTTGAAAATTGCAAAATTTGCAAAAGAGAATAACTTTAAAGTTGTTTATTACATTTCTCCGCAAATATGGGCATGGAAAAAGAGTAGAGTAAATCTTATTAAGAAATATGTAGATAAAATGCTCACAATTTTGCCTTTTGAAAAAGAGTTTTATGCAAAGTACAATTATGAAGTTGACTACGTAGGGCACCCTTTGCTTGACGAAATTGAACATACAAACGGAGAAGAACATAATTTTAGAGAACAATATTCATTAAGCGAAAAGCCGATTATTGCCTTGTTGCCGGGTAGCAGGAAGCAAGAAATAAAGAAAATGTTACCCCTGATGCTTCAAGTCGTTGATTATTTTACCGATTATCAATTTATTATTTCCGGTGTAACTTGGCAAGAGATTTCGCTCTATAAGAATATTTTAAAAGAGAAAAATATTCCGATACTCTTTGACAATGATTTATTATTACGACATGCTTCGGCGGCTCTAGTTACTTCCGGCACAGCAACGTTAGAAACAGCTTTATATAACGTGCCGCAAGTGGTTTGTTATAAGGGGAATATCATTTCTTATTATATTGCTCGATGGCTAATAAAAGATATTCAGCATATTTCGTTAGTTAATATTATCGCCGATAAAGAAATCGTAAGAGAGCTTATTCAAAAGGAGTTAAATTTGAAAAATTTACAAAAAGAGTTGAAAAAAATAACCGATGACAGTGAAAAAATTGAACAAATTCAAAAAGATTATCTCTTTTTAAGAAAAAAATTAGGTGGCAAAGGCACTTCTAAACGAGCCGCAGACATTATTAAACAATTTTTATCCACAAAATCCACTAATTTTTAAATAAATTCGTTGAATTACAAAAACAGTTCGTATATTTGCAAAAATTTTAAAATTTCTTGAATTATGAAAAAAAGTAAACTTTTAATCGTCCTATTCCTTTGTTTCTCATTTTTTATGTTGAAAGGACAGGAATACAATTCATCTTTTTCAGCTATTGAAAGAAATAGTGATAGTATTACGGCACGACAAGGTGCTGAAGTAAAGTTAATGGAAAAATTTACAAATTCTCTTTATGATGAGCTGACGTACCATAAATTCTTTAAAGATAGTAATATTAAATTGCCTCAAGATAAAGAAAAAGTAAAAGAAATTATAAGGAACGAGCTATCTATTATGGTGCGTGAAGATTGGAATAAAAAGAGATGTGTTTTAAAAGGAGAGGTACACTTAGATTTAGCGGAATTTGCTAAAAAAGTTGAAACTCTATTTAATACCCCGAACACAGGGCAGGGTGGAGGACGGGCAAAAATACAAGCAGCTCCCCCTCAGTCGCTTACGGATATTTTATTTGCAGAAACAAAAGCAGGCTATTTAACAGAAGATGAAATACAAGAGGCTGAAAATTACTTTATTAAAGCTCTTGAGTTGCAAGAATTAGGGCTGAATGAGTTGGCAATTGAGCACTACTATAAAGGTATTTCAATAAATGCTACAGCGCCGGAACCAATTTTCAACATGGGAAATGCTTACTATGCTATTGATAAATTTGATGATGCAATTAAATGCTACCAAAAAGTAATTTCAATGAAAAAGGATTTTCCCAGTGTTTACCTCAATATGGGTAATGCTTATTTAGACAAAAAGGAATACTCTCAAGCCATATCTGCTTACCAAACAGCACTTGAGCATACTCCTAATAATGCGGCGATTTATAATAACCTCGGTATTATTTATTTAGAACAGAAGAACCAACAAGAAGCGATTACTGCCTTTAAAAGAGCCGCACAACTTGGCTCTATTGAGGCGCAAAGTTTCCTTTCTGCTAACGGAATAACGTGGTAAGTGAGGGATAAAGTGGAAGACTGAGGATTGAAAACGTTCAAAAATACTGTAAATTAGAATTTTAAGTACTTGAAGCTCTTTTTAAGATTTACAAACTAAAAATTCTAATTGATTGAAAAAAAAGTGTATTTTTGCATTTGGGTAAGTCTTATACGATCTGCTCCCTTTTAACTCCCCCAGGACAGGAATGTAGCAAGGGTACATCGGTTGTAGCGATGCGATATAAGTAGCTTACCCTTTTTTGTTAATATAACGTTTGATTTAAAGAGTATGCTGATAAAAATTTACCCCGAAAATCCTAACCCGCGTGATGTGAAACAAGTTGTAGAGTGTCTGCAAGACGGAGGAATTATTATCTATCCAACCGATACGATATATGGAATCGGATGCGATATCTTTAAACCGAAGAGTATTGAAAGAATCGTTGAAATTATTGGAGATAAAAAGAAAAAATCAACCCTCTCTTTTATTTGTTACGACTTGAGCCACCTTTCCGACTATGCAAAACCAATACCGAATCATATTTTCAAAGCGATGAAAAAGACGTTGCCGGGTCCGTTTACCTTTATTTTAGAAGCCAATAACCAAGTTCCTAAAATTATGCAAAGTAAAAGGAAAACTGTCGGTATTAGAATTCCCAATAATAACATTATTCGGGAAATTGTGAAGGAACTTGGAAACCCGATTTTATCAGCGTCAGTCAAGGACGATGACGAAATTATCGAATATACCACCGATCCCGAATTAATACATGAGAAATTCGGTAATCGTGTGGACATCGTGATAGATGGCGGCTACGGCGATAATGTGCCGTCAACAATTATCGATTGTACTGCCAATGAGCTGGAAATTGTGAGAGAGGGAAAAGGTGATGTCGAACTTTTGTATCGTTAGTTTTTAATTAGATAAAAACCTTTTAACACACAGTCTATTATGCCGTTAATAAAATCAATTTCCGGAATTCGAGGAACCATTGGAGGAAAAGTAGGTGAAAATTTAACTCCTATTGATGTTGTCCTGTTTACTTCGGCTTTTACGACTTTCTTATTTGAAAACCGTAGTAAAAATCATAAATTAAAAGTTGTTGTCGGGCGTGACGCTCGCATTTCCGGAGAAATTATTAGTAAAATAGTTGTAGCCACTTTGCAAAGTGCAGGTATTGATGTCATTGATGTCGGACTTTCGACTACGCCAACAGTCGAAATGGCGGTTATTTTAGAAAAAGCCGATGGTGGGATTGTGATTACGGCAAGTCATAATCCGATGGAGTGGAACGCTTTAAAATTACTGAATGCAAAAGGAGAGTTTATCTCGGCTGCTGATGGGAAGAAATTATTAAAAATTATTGATGAAAATGATTTCTCCTTTGCTCAAGTTGACCAATTAGGTAGTTATTTTATTGATAATAAGGCTATTAACAAGCACATTGAAGCTATTTTACAATTAGAGGCAGTTTGTAAAGATGAAATTGCCAATGCCGATTTTTCCGTTGTCGTTGACGGCGTAAATTCAACGGGAGGTATAGCTATACCGCAATTGTTACGTGCCTTGGGAGTTAAAAATATCACCGTGTTAAATGGCGAGCCGACCGGAGTTTTTGCACACAATCCGGAGCCGTTACCCGAACATTTGCATGAAATTTCAAATTTTATAAAAAATAATAGGGTCGATGTCGGTTTTGTTGTGGATCCTGACGTGGATAGGTTGGCAATAGTAATGGAAAATGGAGAACTTCTCGGCGAGGAGTACACTTTGGTAGCTGTTGCCGATTATATTTTACAACATCAAAAGGGCAATACGGTCTCTAATCTATCTTCAACCAGAGCGTTACGTGATATTAGCGAGAAATATGGCGTCCAATATGCTACGGCGGCAGTCGGGGAGGTCAATGTGGTCGAGAAGATGAAGGAAGTTAACGCTATTATTGGTGGTGAAGGTAATGGCGGCGTTATTTATCCCGCCTTACATTACGGTAGAGATGCTTTGGTGGGAGTGGCTCTATTTCTCTCATACTTAGCTAAATGCAAAAAGAAGTGTACCGAAATCAAAGCGAGTTTGCCCACCTATTTTATAGCCAAAAATAAAATATCAATTCCTACGCAATGTTCTCCAAATCAACTGTTTGAACATTTGAGCAAGCTCTATAAAAATGAAAAAATCAACAGAATTGATGGAATTAAAATTGATTTTTCGGACTCTTGGGTGCATATTCGTGCCTCTAACACGGAGCCTATTTTGAGAATTTATGCGGAAGCGCAAAGTGAAG
>DUOL01000002.1 GCA_012838875.1 Bacteroidales bacterium
GCGGCGGCAAAAAAGCGAGCTTGTAAGCTCTTTTTGCCGCCTTGCGACCCCACGGCTTGTGCCCGCGGACTTGGAACCGGGCGCCGACCCCGAGCGTAGCGAGGGGGCACGCCCTAATAAAAAATATAATCAACTAATTTTTGTCAGTAATAAGCCAAGCCAAACGGAAAAGATGATTGAAGATATTTGTCTGCTACAACCGAAGTTAGATAACGCAAGCGCTTCCCATATATATTTTATCGGACAATAATCCAACTAATTTATGCAATTTTGCTGTATAACTTCAAATTTACATAAATAGAAACTACTTTTTTAAAATAAATTGGGTTTAATCTTTTCTTTAATTTCCTTTTCCTCAACCGTTTCATTTCAACGGAAAATCAATTCGTTATTTTCCTCGCACCCTTCGTACTCAATTTGAAGAGTAATATGCTCAATCCCGAACTTTTCTTTCAGTAAAGTTTCTACGTCATGGCGAACGATTTGAGCTTCGCTAAGTAATAAATCTTGACGCATATTAAGATGTGCTTCCAAGTGAGTCTGTTCCTCATTCATTTGCCATATATGTAGATGATGTATATTTTCTACTTGTGGTAACGCTTCCACGCTTTGCTTAATTTCTTGGATGCTAATATGGTGGGGCGTTGCTTGCATTAGAATATTAACCGTTTGGCGAACCACCCCCAATGCGTGGCGAATGATATAAATCCCCACAGCAACGGTTACAAGTGGATCAAGCCAGTAAACTTGCCAAATGAGAATGGCTATACCTCCCACAATGACTGCTACTGACGAGAGTGTGTCGCCCAACAGATGTAGATAGGCAGCACGTATGTTTAAATTATGCGATTTTTCTTTTTGTAATACCAATACGGAAATCAGATTTGCCAACAACCCAAAAATGGCTACTGTCAACATCGCTCCTCCTTTGATTGCTTGTGGGTTCTTCAAACGTTCATACGCTTCCACAAAAAGGAAAATACAAATTGCAATAAGTACTACTGCATTAAAAAGAGCGGCTAAAATCTCAATCCGTTTATATCCAAAGGTCTTTTGAACGTCAGGCTTTTTGTCGGCACGTTTTCCGGCTAAAAAAGCAATGAAAATAGCTGATGTATCACCCAAATTGTGTATTGCATCAGAAATTAGAGAGAGACTATTGGACAAAACTCCACCTACTATTTGTACTAAACTTATCAAAAAGTTGAGTAGCGTAACCCAAAGCAACTTTTTCCCCCGTATATTTTGCGTGTGCGCGTGGTGGTTATGTTGTTTTCTATGATTCTTACTGTTAGACATCATTCTGCACAAAAAAGTAACCGAAGGCTTACATACATTTTTTTAAGGTTACTAAATAGGTTCATTGTCTCTAACTAATTTTAAATTAATGAGTTATCTTAACGGATACTCCTCCATAAAACATGGTGCCATACATTGGGGCGTACATAAATGCCGCATCGTCCAAATGTCTTTCGGGTTGAACATAATTGAAGATATTATTTACTCCGGCGTATAGCTTAAATGACTTTAGTTTCTTAGATATTCTTGCATTAAAGATTATATTAGGTTCAGTTTTCTTGATTTTTGATAGTGTTTCATCTTCACTGTAATAGTCGATATACATATTCCCTTGGTAATTACCGGTTATAGTAAATATCCATGTTTTGGGGCTATATTCGATTTTCAAATTACCCGTTGTAGTGGGAAATCTTGATATATATTTGCTTATTTTTTCGTATTCCGTTCCAATCCAGTCTTCTCGTGCATTTTTGTATTTGCCGTGATTATAAGTGAAGTCTATGCCCAAATTGAGGTCTCTCACGAAATTGAACATCAGCGATAATTCTACCCCTTGTACAAAGGCATTATCAATGTTTTTCCACTGATAATCGTAACCTAATGCGGCAATGTTCGGGTCGGCGTCCGTAAAACCGATTTTATTCCATAAATCGGTACGAAATATGTTTGTGCTTACTCTTACTTTTTTGCCGTAATAATCTGCCGATAAGTTGTAACTCAACGATCTTTCCGGATCAAGGTCTGACGATTTCCAAACACGTGGCGAGCCGCTACAAAGATGTAAATCTTCTGAAAAACCGTAAGGAGCACGAAATCCGGTACCCGCATTAGCTCTCAAAGTAAATTTTTCAGATATTTTGTACTTTATTGCTAATCTCGGATTGATGGCGGTTTCGTTAAAACTTGTTTTAGGAAAATTTTCGGTCGCAAATACCTGTTCGTCTGCTGTGTATTTTTCAGCGGAATGGTGATTGTCAAGCCTGATACCGTATACAATCATTAACTTATCAATAATAGCCCATTCATCTTGTATAAATAATCCAAACTCTCTTGCCGACTTATTGGCAGTTGAACGATACGATTTACCCCAAAAACTACTTGCTTCGTCAACAATAACATACATTCCCGATTCTGTGAGGATATCGTAAAATCCTTGCAACCCGACAATTAAACTATGTTTTTTAAGTTTTGCATTATAAGTTAAAGTAGAAGTTAATGAGTGTTCGTTCGCAAGGTAGGGTCTCATCTCTCTTAAATCGGGAACAGAATCTCCGTGCGTTGCCATATAATCGTTCAAATAGGAATCGTTGGTGGCGTTTCTATTGTGGTTCGTATACGCAAAACTGAAATTAATTTCCGAACGGGATTTAATCTTTTTATTATAGTTGAGCGATAATTCATACCTATCGGTTGTGATATTTTCCGTTCCATCGGTCAGTGGATTGCGAAAATAATCATCGGTCATAGTGCCCCCTTCGCGGTTTTCAAAAACCGATTTTCCACGAATAACCAATTTATCATTTTTCATAAAAGCATTATCAATGTACAATCCAAAACCCACATTAGTAAGATTTGTCATCACTCTATCAGATATACCATCCTTTCCATACACCTCTTTTCTTGTTAAACCTTCTCCCGTCTTATCAATTGCCCCTTCCGTATAGCGTTGAGCAAAAATATTCAAACCTATATTTCCTTTTTCGTTACGCAAAGAGGAGTTAATATCATATTTATTAGTTTTATAACTGCCGATTTGAATATCGAGCGTAGTAGAGGGGACAAAACTCGGTTCTTTTGTTACAATATTAATTGCACCGGCAATAGCTCCGCTACCATAAAGCGCCGAGCCCGCACCTTTAACCACCTCAATTTTGTCCACGTCAACCGTACTCATTTGTTGCAAGCCATAAACACCTGCCAATCCGGAATATATCGGTTGTCCGTTAATAAGCACCTGAGTATGTTCAGCACCAAGCCCTTGCATACGAACCATCGTAAAATTACATGCCTGACACTGATTTTCTACTCTTACACCCGGTGTTCCTTCCAATGCTTGGTAAATGTTGCAAGCATTTTTAGTTTCTATGTTTTTTGCCGAAATAATTTCGGTTCTTACCGGAACATCTTTTAAGTAATGTTCCGTTTTGGTAGCCGTAACAACAACTTGTTCAAGGTTAAGAAGGTCATCTTCCAATTCAAAAAAGATTTTCACGGCTTTTCCTTTCTCCATTACAACCTCTTTTTCTTGTGATTTGTACCCCATCGCTTGGGCAACAATGGTACATTTCCCGACCGGCAAATTTGCCAATTTATAATGCCCGCTACCGTCTGCTGTTGTTCCGATATTCGTCCCTTTAACCAAAATCATAGAATAAGGTATATGCTCTTTCGTCCTTGCCGATTTTACATCACCGAAAAGCATAGCATCGGTATCTTCTTGTGATTTTACTTGTCCGGCTACTATTAGCGCAAGTATTAGAATAAATAGTCGTTTCATTTTCCTCTCTTTTTTACATTAATTAATTCAAGCTGCAAAATAAGAGGAAAGTAAAAAGAATTACAATCGCCAAAAAGGGTGAAATTTTAGGTAATAAATCATTATTATTAGGGATAGAGTATAGGAACTTTAAGAAGCGGAATGTTTTTTTAGTTTAGTCAAC
>DUOL01000127.1 GCA_012838875.1 Bacteroidales bacterium
GGACGTTCAATTTTTAAAACCGCTTGATGAAGAACTGCTACACAATATTGTGAGAACGCATAAACAGCTTATAACGGTTGAAGATGGCACCGTTAAAGGTGGACTTTTCTCCGCTGTAGCCGAATTCCTGTCGCTGCATAATTACAGTAACCAATTAGCTCCCATAGCACTTCCCGACTGTTTTGTCGAGCACGGCGACCTTCCAAGGCTTTATAAAAAATTTGGCGTTGACGCAGAAGGAATTGCCCGTTTTGTATTGAACATCGTTAACCCTAAGAATTAAAAAATTATTTTTTTCTACTTCTTTTTGCACATTTTATATCAAATATAATATCTTTGCAGTTAAATTTATTCGTTATGAAAAAAATATTTTTCTTTATCTTATTTTGTTATTTCGTTAACCCTATTTTTTCACAAGAAGATTCGCAGACTGCTAAATTTAGTACGCTTCCGTCCGTAGACATTAAAACGTTAGACGGAAAAAATTTCAACACAAAAGATATTGATAATGAGGGAAAACCGATAATCATAAGTTTATGGGCAACGTGGTGCCGTCCCTGTATTGAAGAGTTAACGGCAATTGCCGAACTATATGATGATTGGGTGGAAGAGACCGGCGTCAAACTGTACGCCATCTCTGTTGACGACTCCAAAACCGCTTCACGTGTCGTGCCTTTTGTGAACGGAAGAGCTTGGGAGTATGAAGTGCTACAAGATGTCAATTCCGACTTTAAACGTGCGATGAATGTGGTAGACATTCCATATCTCTGTGTTCTAAACGAAAAACGTGAAATCGTATGGCAACATACCTCTTATGCACCCGGTAACGAAAATGAAATTTATGAAGTGGTGAAAAAAATATCAAATAAGTAAAAAAGTTTTTGATGAAACGACAACTCCTTTTTTTATGGCAAATTCTATTTCTTGCCTTACTATTGATTCCTTCATTGACAAAAGGGCAATCAACGATAGGCAGAGGTAAAATCAGCGGCGATTTTTCTTTTTCAGGCATGTATTATCTCCCTGATTCTCTGATTAATGCGACCGAAGCTGAAGAAAAAGTGCGTGCCAATACCTATCTTAATCTTCTCTATACAAATGCTAATTTCAGCGTAGGAGCAAGATATGAATTTTATCTTTTTCCACTCATCGATTTTGAACAAATCGGTTATAAAGGGCAGGGTATTACTTACTTTTTCGCTGATTATAAAAATGATTTTTTGCAAGTAACCGCAGGTAGTTTCTACGAGCAGTTCGGTAATGGGTTTACGTTACGTGCCTACGAAGATAGGGCGTTAGGTATTGATAATAGTCTCTACGGTGCAAGAGTTAAAGTTACTCCTTATTCCGGAATAAACATTAAAGCTATTTGGGGAATCCAGCGGAAAAACTTTGATTTTAATTTCATGGATCGCAAGGATTTTGTACGCGGGGGAGATATGGAAGTTGTTTTTGATGAGATTTTTCCTAAGATGAGTGAACGAGGTTTTTCTACATCAGTAGGGGGGAGTTTTGTAAGTAAATATGAAAATCCTAAGGATGTAACTTTAAAATTACCTGCTAATGTGGGAGTCTGGTCGTTACGCTTTTTGTTCCGTTACAAAGGATTTCGCATAGAGAGTGAATATGCAAACAAGATTAACGACCCTAACTTAGGTAATGGTTTTATCTATAAAAACGGAGAAGCTCTTTTCATCACTACTTCGTACTCGCAAAAAGGACTCGGCGTCTCTCTTTCGTTTATTCGAACCGACAATATGGATTTTCGTTCACAACGTAACACCCCGAACACTACGCCTTTACTCCAAATCAATAATATGCCCTCTATTAATCACCAATACACGTATGCCTTATTGGGGAATTACAGTTTTGTTTCACAACCTAATGGCGAAATCGGTCTGCAATTACAAGCAAACTATAATATTCCTAAGAAAACGAAAATCGGAGGGAAGTACGGCACCGACCTTACTATCCATTATTCACGACTGCATGATATTGATAAACAATTTGTTGCAGCTTCGGATTCCCTCGGTTCGTTGAAAGGAACGGACGGTTACACTTCCCATTTTTTAAAATTCGGAAAAAATCTCTTATATCAAGATATCGGATTTGAGATGAGTAGACGTCTAAATTCACATTGGAAATTAGGGTTAGAATACAATTTCTTAACCTATAATCTACATCTTTTACAAGGCGAAGCAGACACGAACCTATTTAAGGGGCATCATGCAGGAGTGGAAGTTCAGTATAAAATTAATAGTCGACATGCGTTGCGATTAGATGCACAACATCTTTATTCTAAGCAAGATATGGGCAGTTGGTTGCACCTTTTAATTGAATATTCCATAAGTCCTCACTGGTTTTTCTCCGTTGCGGATGCGTGGAATTACGGAAATAGTCAAAAAGAAAAGAAAATCCACTATTTTAACGTAGCCGCTACTTACATTATTAAGACAACCCGCATTTCGTTACAATATGGCAAAACCCGTGAAGGGATTTTGTGTTCGGGCGGTGTTTGTAGAACGGTGCCGGCTTCCTACGGTGTTGGTTTGTCGGTTATAACCTCTTTTTAATTGATTAAAATGGTAAAAATTATGCAAAATAGACCCTTTTTTATACTTTTTACGCTCCTTTCTCTCGTTTCATTAACTCTTTTATTCAGTTGTGATAAAATAGAGCCTCCCTACTTTAAAGATAGTAATTTAGTGCAGACAGATGTCGATTTCCCCGATATTCTCAAGGACACGGTAACTCGTAAAATTTTAATTGAGGAGTATAGTGCGCAACAGTGTCAAAATTGTCCTACGCAAGGTGCGGGACCGTTAGCTCAACTCTTAGAAAAATATCCGAAAAAAATCGAGGTTGTTTGCATGCACGCAGGTGCGTTAGCACGCCCCAATCCGATTCCTCCCTTTGATTATGATTTTCGAACGGATTTTGGCACTAACTTATATCAACAATATGTTTTAGCAGAGGGCGGCGGAATCCCGTGTGCCGTGGTCAATCGTACTCGTTATCAAGGAATGTATCCCTTAGGAAATGTTGATTGGGAAGCGGCTGTATTAAGTATTGATACACAGGTGTATGCAAGCATCCAACTGATTGCGAAATTTGAAAATAATCTATTAGTCGCTCATACGAAAACCACCTTTTATCAATCCATTGCCAATCCCGTTGTTCTCTCCCTTTTACTGATTGAAGACAATATTATTTCTCCTCAAATGGACGGAGCAACGATTATTGAAAATTATGTTCACAACCATGTTTTAAGAGCTTCTTTAAACGGAGACGGTACCTATCTTAACAGTTCGGGAATTATTGAAAAAGACTCTTCCTACTTGCAATCTCATCAAGTGAGTTTTGCCGAACATGACTGGAACATCAATAATTGTTCACTTGTTGCTTTTATTTTTGATGAGAGTACCGGAGAAGTTTTTCAAGTAAACCGAATAAAGGCTAAATAAATTTGAAAAAGCAAGGTGTTAAAAATAGTTTTACCTTTGCAAGAGACAATTTAGAATCATCACTATGAAAAAGATATATTTTTGTTTGATTCTCATTAGTTCAATTCTGTTTTTTCGGTGCGACGGTTACGAACACCCGACCATCCCTGAAGTAAAAGTTAATTTTACCGTCTATCCAAACAGTGTTAACTATCTGGATTTGAATTACATAGGTGGATATATGTACTTTACGGGTGGTGTCGCAGGAATCATTGTGTATCGTTTAGATCAGAGCACTTTTTGTGCTTACGACAGGGCTTGTCCATACGATTGGGAAGAGAAAGATGCGTGGATTGTGGTAGAGGAGAGCGGATTGACTTTAACAGATGCTCATTGCGGGTCACGTTTTAATATTATTGACGGAGGCGTAGTTCGAGGACCTTCAAAACATCCGTTAAAAACTTATAAAACAAGATACGATGGAATGGTATTGAGGGTTTATAATTAAAGCACGGAAAAAGTAAGGTAATAAAAAATAAAAAAGGTTCTATTTATTTTGTTTGTACGAGTCCTTTCAGTAACTTATCACATTCGTCTTGATACTCTTTTAACAAATTTTGTGCCGTATAAATTACAAATTGAATTGTTCCTTCGGTGTTTGAAAAACAATATCCATAATAGGAAATTTTAATCCCATACATCGTTCCGTCCATTTGAAGAAATAGAACTTTCAACCCGTTTACAAATCTATACTCCTCTTTTACAATTTGTAAGTCCGATAGCGCTGCTCTTCCATTTTCGTTAACTGCCTTTATTTGTGCTTGCAACCAATTAACTCCCAGTAAGATAACCAATATTAATACTATTTTCTTCATATCTCTATTTTAATTTTATTACCATTTTAATTCACCGAATTAATTATGCTATATTTTAAATCTCAATATCAATACTTTAATTTTAAACCGACCGGAACTTTTAATACGTCTGAATCATACATATTTATATAAATAATCAAACTATCTTCTAATCCGTCATAGGTAACACTATATTTATCCAACATTCCTCCCCAAACGCTATTTTCCGTTTCAAATGGACAACAACTACCAATTCGATAATATTCTATCTTTTCACCATTGGGTCCGCACAAAGCATTTAAAAATCTTCTTTCATTTATTGGTCCCTCAATACCGCCACCTACCATAACAGGATTTTTCTCAGTATAACCGTATGTTTTATCTCGACTGTACCGAGTGATTTTAAACATATTATTATCTATTAATTCTTGTTTTACTTGCGGACTTCCATACGTTCCACTTGACATTTTTTTTAGTGTGGAACAGGATAAAAGAATTAAAAACGGCATAATAAAAATCAATATTTTCTTCATAAAGTTGTTCTATTTATTATTTGTGTCTACTCCGCAAATAAAGTCATTGCAATATCGTCTGCCCACAGTTTTCCTCTATTGGTTAATCGTATGATATTGTTATTAAAAGTGTAATTTTCGGCGTCAATTGCCTCTATTTTTTCTAATACCCACTCTTTTTTTTCGGCTCCGAACTGTTTTTCCAATAACTCTAAATCCACACCTTCGTTGGTGCGCAGCCGTAACAATATGTACTCATTATAATGCTCTTCGGCAGTTAAGACCTCTTCTTCATAAAACGGCTCATTGTTTTCAATCAACGTAATATATTGAGCTACATTAGCAATGTTCCATTTTCGAGACGCCAAATTGTAGGAATGTGCAGACGGTCCGACCCCTAAATAAGGCATCTGTTGCCAATAAGAAAAATTGTGCTTCGATATAAAATTAGATTTAGCAAAGTTCGATATTTCATACTGTTCAAGCCCCTCTTTCTCGCTCATTTCCAATAAAATATAGAAATCACGCACGGCATGCGTATCGTCAACCTCATCTACCAAACCTTTTTCAATTCTCTTTTTCAGTAACGTATTTTCTTCGACTGTAAGCGCATAGGCAGAAAAGTGTTGAATAGGATATGAAAAAGCCATTTTTAAATCGTCTTTCCACATCTCCTCACTTCGTTCCGTTATGCCATAAATTAAGTCTATTGAAATATTCTCAAAATCGGCTAAAAGTGCATTTTTTATGGCATTTTCTGCACTTTTTGCACTATGTTGACGATGTAAAAAGTGCAAGATAACATCATTAAATGACTGAATACCGATGCTCAAACGATTAATACCAAGTTTTTTTAACATTTTCAGATACTCTAATGTCAGCCGCTCAGGATTTACTTCAATAGTAACTTCAATATCTTTTTCAAAACTGTAATATTTAGCAATTTTATTGAGAATTGCGTCTAATTCGATAACTGTAAAAAGGGAGGGCGTCCCACCTCCGAAATAGAGTGTCTTTAAATGACGTTGTGGCAGATAATTAGTTGTATTCTTAATTTCCGTTAATAGTGCATTGATAAATGGGGCTTTCAACGACAACGAAGAGATAGAATAAAAACCGCAATAGCTACACTTTCTCGTACAAAAAGGAAGATGAACGTATAGGGAAGACATCGTTTCAAAATTTTAATAATAAAAAAACTCCGAAGTAAGCAATTCGGAGTTTTTTTATTTTGTACCGCATAGGGGATTCGAACCCCTGATTTCAAGGATGAAAACCTTGCGTCCTAGGCCAACTAGACGAATGCGGCGCATATTTTCTCTTTTCAGGTTTGAGGTTGCAAAAATACATCTTTTTTTAATATAAACAATTTTTTCTTGTAAAAAAACAAAAAATAGTATCTTTGCAGTCAATAAGGATTGACAAAAAATCGGAAATGCCCCAATCGAACGAGATTCTGGAAATTGCTTATGAGCAGTTAGCGAACTTCTTAAAAAAGAAATCGCAGCGGAAAACACCGGAACGTTTCAATATTTTACAAAAGATAGTTTCCTTTAACGGAGCTTTTCAAGTAGGAACGCTCCATGAAGAGTTAAAAAAAGAGAAGTACCTTTTAAGTAAAGCTACAATTTACAACGCAATTCATCTTTTTGAAAAGGCAGGTTTAGTAGAATGCAAATGGTATGGTAATAAAAAGCTCTATGAACTGACAATTCCTGCTAATCTCAGAAAATTACGTTGGTATGAAGGAAATTGCGAGATAGAAATGAATATAGAGGAAGAGGAAAAAGAAGAGATTGTAACCTTTATTGAGAGTAAAATAAAAAAGAAAATTAATCGCGCATTTTTTTTCTTAGAAGAGGATTATTAAGTTTAAATCGTTATTTTTGCAATTAATCTTATGTAGTAAAAACCAAAATTTGCTAGTATGAAAGGAATTGTTTTAGCAGGCGGTTCGGGCACGCGGCTTTACCCCATTACGTTGGCAATGAGCAAACAGTTGATGCCCATTTATGATAAACCGATGATTTATTATCCCATTTCTACCCTTATGTTGGCAGGCATTCGTGAAATATTGATTATCTCAACACCGCACGATTTGCCACATTTTGAAAGATTATTAGGAGACGGCAAACAACTAGGCTGTCGCTTTGAGTATAAAGTGCAGCACGTCCCGAACGGATTAGCACAAGCTTTTGTACTCGGAGCCGATTTTATCGGACAAGATAAAGCCGCCCTCGTCCTTGGTGACAACATTTTTTACGGTGGCGGGTTTGAGAAAAATCTAATCGCTAACAATGACCCGGACGGCGGTATCGTTTTTGCTTATCACGTCTCAGACCCTGAAAGATATGGAGTTGTAGAATTTGATGAAGATATGAATGCCATATCCATTGAAGAGAAACCACAAAACCCGAAATCAAATTACGCCGTGCCCGGTCTCTATTTTTACGATAACTCCGTTGTAGAAGTGGCGAAAAATATTAAACCCAGTAAACGTGGCGAGTATGAAATTACGGACGTAAATCGCTACTACTTAGAACAAAACAAATTAAAAGTTTGTAAAATGGATAGAGGTACGGCATGGTTAGACACCGGAACCTTTAAATCGTTAATTGACGCTACCCAATTTGTACAAGTCGTAGAAGATAGACAAGGTCTCAAAGTTGGCTGTATCGAAGAGGTTGCCTACCAAATGGGATATATTAACAAAGAAGAACTTATCGCCGTTGCTGAACCGTTGCTCAAAAGCGGCTACGGAGAATATCTTATTAATTTAATTAAATAAAAAAAATGTTTACAAAATCCATGTCAAATTTGCCCAAATTAATCGTATTATTTTGTGTCGCTCTTATGATGAACACGAGTTGTTCCTCAGCAAAAAATCAGCAAGAGGAGAATGAAAAAATAAATAACAATGAAGCCTTTCCTGTTGAAAGTGAAATAAAAAAAGATTCTATGAAAAACAACACAAAAGTATTAATTAGCACTACGTTAGGAGATATAACGATTATTTTATACGAAGAAACACCGCAACATCGCGACAATTTTATAAAATTGGTTAATGAGAATTACTATGATGGTGTTTTATTTCATCGTATCATCAAAGAGTTCATGATTCAAACCGGGGATCCGGATTCTAAAAATGCAAAACCCAATGTACAGCTTGGCATGGGTGGTCCGGGTTATACGACACCTGCCGAGTTTGTTCCTTCATTATACCATAAAAGAGGGGCGGTTGCCGCCGCAAGAACCGGTGACCAAATAAATCCCCAAAAAACCTCTTCCGGTTCGCAATTTTATATTGTAGACGGTAGAAAATGGACAACCGTAGAGTTAAATCAAATTGCCGCTCAAACAGGAAAACAGTTTTCTCCCGAACAAATTGAAACGTACACAACAATTGGCGGCGTGCCTTTCCTTGATGCTGACTATACCGTATTTGGAGAGGTTATCTCCGGAATGGAAGTGGTCGACAAAATAGCGTCACAACCAAAAGATAGATTTGACAGACCAACCGCTGATATTAAAATTCTTTCCACTAAAATTATCAATGAATAATCTCATTTAGCTTAAATTTCGTATGTCAAAAATTGAAAAAATAGCGCAAGAAATTGAAAATTTTACTATTCAATCGGAAGAGGAATTAGAACAGTTTCGGTTACATTTTCTCAGTAAAAAAAGTGAATTGCAAACTCTTTTAGGTGAAATTAAAAATATTGCTCCGGAAGAACGCAAAGAGTACGGTATTCTCGTAAATACGCTGAAAAAGAAAGCATCTGAAAAATTTGAAGAAGGGAAAGTTAAAATGGCTTCGCTCTCCCACTCTCCTATCTCCTCAATTGACGTAACACGTACCGCCAAAGGGGTAGAGTTGGGCGGATTACACCCCATCTCTATTGTCATGCAGGAGGTTTGCTCCATCTTTGAATCTATCGGCTTTTCCGTTGTTGACGGACCTGAAATTGACGATGATTGGCATATTTTTTCCGCTTTAAACTTCGGAGAAGAACACCCTGCTCGCGACATGCAAGATACTTTTTTTATTGCTACGAAGCCTGATATTGCCCTTCGCACGCACACCTCATCGCTGCAAGTTCGTGTCATGGAAAAAGAAAAACCGCCAATTCGCGTCATTTGTCCGGGAAGAGTCTACCGCAATGAAGCGATTACCTCCCGCGCCCACTGCATGTTTCATCAAGTTGAAGGCTTATATATAGCCGAAAATGTTTCCTTCGCCGAAATGAAACAGACACTTTTCTATTTTGCACAAAAAATGTTCGGAGAACAAACAAAAATTCGACTACGTCCTTCTTATTTCCCCTTTACCGAACCTTCGGCGGAAATGGACGTCTCCTGTAATATTTGTAACGGAAAAGGGTGCCAATTGTGCAAAAATAGCGGCTGGGTGGAAATTATGGGCTGCGGCATGGTTGACCCAAACGTCCTCGAAAATTGTAATATCGACAGTAATAAATATAAAGGTTATGCCTTCGGTCTGGGCATTGAAAGAATGACGCAGGTGAAATATAAAACAAACGACATTCGTCTATTCTTTGAAAACGATGTCCGTTTTATTCAACAATTTCAATCTTTAAAATAAAAACGCTCCACTTTCTACATTTTCCACTTTCCAAAATTCGGTTGTCAAAATGCGGAATTTCCCAAAAAAAAGTGTACTTTTGCTTTTTAAATAATGATTTATGAAAAAAATTGTAGGAATTGGCAATGCCCTAGTAGACGTTATTGTTCACGTCGAGAATGAAGATATTTTTCAACAGTTTTCCCTGAAAAAAGGGGGAATGGAGATGATTGACGAGGAGAAGAAAAGAAAAATTCACAACCAAATTCAACATTTAAAGCAGACGATTGCCTCCGGCGGCTCTACCTCTAACACTATACACGGATTAGCACGCCTTGGCGTGAAAACAGGCTATATCGGCAAAGTCTCTAACGATAAAATGGGAGATTTTTTCAAAAAAGATTTACAAAATAGCCAAATAACGCCCCACCTTGTCTTTTCGCCACTCGATACCGGTATTGCAACTACTTTTATGACTCCGGACGCAGAACGCACTTTTGCCACCTACCTCGGCGCCGCCTCCGAACTAACGCCAAAAGATATTGATGAGAGCATTCTACAAAAATATAACTACATTCATGTAGAGGGTTATCTGATTTTCAACGCCGATTTAATCGAACAAGTTTGTTATTTAGCTAAAAAGAATAATCTTATCATCTCAATGGATATGGGAAGCTATAACATCATGGAAGATTATCGCGATTTTATGATGCATCTACTTAAAAACTACGTAAATATAATCTTTGGTAACGAAGAAGAAGTACGAGCATTGACGCAAATTGACGAAATAAAAGGATTAGAAAAATTAGCAAAAACTTGTGATGTTGCAGTAGTGAAATTGGGCAAAAAAGGCTCTATCGTGAAAATGAACAATCAAGTGTACAATATTCCGCCTGTCGGGGGCGACTGTATAGATGCTAACGGCTTAGGCGATATCTATGCGTCAGGATTCCTTTACGGACTTATACACGACTATTCACCCGAAAAATCTGGCTGGTTAGCGTCTCACTTAGCTTATGTACTTGGCAATACGGTAGGTGCTAAACTATCTGATGAACAATGGGTTACCGTTAAAAAAGAGATTTTCGCTTAACACCTCTCACACACGACTTATGGAAACAATTCAAATGGTTGATTTAAAAAATCAATATTTAAAAATAAAATCGGAAATAGACGCTGAAATTTCAAAAGTACTACACTCTTCGGCTTTTATTAATGGCCCCGCTGTAAAAGAGTTTCAAACGGCGTTAGAGGAGTATTTATCGGTAAAACATGTTATCCCTTGTGCCAACGGAACGGACGCATTGCAAGTATCGTTAATGGCTCTCGACTTACAACCCGGCGACGAGGTGATTACTACACCATTTACTTTCTTTGCAACTGCTGAAGTGCTCGCCCTGCTCAAGTTAACCCCTGTTTTTGTTGATGTTGAAGAAAACAGCTTTAATATTAATGCAAATAAAATTGAGGAGGCTATTACGAACAAGACTAAAGCGATTCTCCCCGTTCACCTTTTCGGACAGTGTGCCGACATGGAAAAAATCACCTCTTTGGCGGCAAAATATAATCTTTTTGTTATCGAAGACGCGTGCCAAGCCATCGGAGCAGATTTTATATTTAGCAACGGCAAGAGGAAAAAGGCAGGAACTATCGGCGATGCCGGCTGCGTCTCCTTCTTCCCTTCCAAAAATTTAGGTTGCTACGGAGACGGAGGAGCTATTTTTACCGATAATGATGAGTTAGCTCAACGCCTCCGCTGTATTGTCAATCACGGCATGTTTACCCGCTATTACCACGACATGATTGGCGTAAATTCGCGTTTAGACACGATTCAAGCGGCGATATTAAAAGTCAAATTGCCCTATCTCAATGATTACAATCAAGCACGACAACAAGTTGCAAAATATTATAATCAGGCATTTGCGTCACATAAAAATATTATAACTCCTTATCAAACAGATAATTCCACTCATATCTTTCATCAGTACACGCTACGCTTGCTTGGCAAAAATCGTGAAAATATTATAAAAAAGATGGCGGAAAAGGGCATTCCGGTAATGATTTACTATCCGGTGCCGCTCCATTTACAAAAAGCGTTTAGTTATTTGGGAATAAAAACAGGCGAACTCCCTATAAGCGAACGGCTTTGTAACGAGGTGTTATCGCTCCCCATTCATACCGAAATGAGCGAGAAGCAGTTAGCGTACATCACCCACACTTTTTTGAGTCTATTATAGACTTTTTATAAGGTGGAACATAACCGCTAATTAATCAATAATTAGAAATACTTTTAGGATAATTTTTAGTTTTCATTTTTTAATTTTTATTAGGGCGTGCCCCCTCGCTACGCTCGGGGTCGGTCTTCGGTTCCAAGTCCGCGGTCGCAAGCCGTGGGGACGCAAGGCGGCAAAAAGAGCTTCTAAAGTCGCTTTTTTGCC
>DUOL01000128.1 GCA_012838875.1 Bacteroidales bacterium
AACAATTAAAAACCAAGACAAATGAACAATAAATCATTAGTAAAACTGAGTAACATAATCGGAATAATTTCAATAATCCTTTTGGTTTATTGGGTATTCGTTTTTATTTCAATAACGGTTTTCGGACTGAAAGTCTTTAAAGAAAACATAACTGAAACATTTTATTTAAGTGTTGTTGGAATTTTGGCTTTAATGTTCGGCTCGTTAATTATTAATATTATGTTCAACTTGACAAGAATTGCAGAAAAACATAATAAAGACGACTTAAATGTTTCAAAACGGAGAAGTAAAAAACTTGGGCTTCTTTTTGCACTTAGCTTTCCGTTAATCTTTGGACTTCTTTTTGCTGGAGACTATTTGACTTCTAAAAAGAAAGAAAAAATGCTGATTTCTTCCGCCAAAGAAATTATTGAAAGTAACAAAGAAAAGTCAGACAAACTGCTTAATTACTCATTTAATGAAAGTTGGATAATAGAAACAAACGACATTCTTGCTTTATACTCTAAGACAGACAAACATTTTCCATGTGTTTCAGTAATTGTATCTGACAGTATTGACAAATCAAAAGTTTTCTTAGGGTTTAGAGACTATTACGGAAAACTAAATGACACTATACAACCCATTAAAAAAGACTTTATTTTAAAAACGACAAAGGTAGAACGTGAATATTTATACAAGGTGTTTTTTAAGAACCTTGACGAAGTTAGATTTAGTGCAAGTGACGGACGATATGAATTGTTCTATCCATACATAAAAGACGGGAAGAGAATTGTTCTCTATTTTTCAGACTATCAACGCTATGGGAAAATTGGGAGCTGACAGACAAAGAAATACGGCTTAAAACACGGACTTACATCAGGCGGGGTGATGTGCAAACAAGGGGGTTTGTATTCCGCACCGCGTTCGCCTCGTGTTGACAGGACTTCGTCCCGCCAACCCGCCCGAACGCAAAGCCCAAAAACGTTATGCTCAAACTTTAAAAAAACGCAACTATTGACATGAATAGACTTTTAATAATATTATTGATTTTAGTGACTGCCTGTGGAAAGATTAAGAACAAGGCTGATATGGTCGTTGATAAGACAAAAGATAAAATTATTAACGAATTGAAAGAGCCTATAATTAGTAATGCTAGCCTATTTGATAAATTTCCAGAATTGAAAAATGAAAAATATAAGATCGATTTTAAGCAAGGAGTAAAATGTGAGTATTTACCAGCATTTTATAAATATTACTTTACGTATTACGGCAATAAATCTAAGGTTTTAGATTTCATTTCTCAAATCAAATGTACATATACCGAGATTGTGCCTGATACAATTTGTAAAAGGATTGACTTTGCTGAATTTCAAAAAGGTAAAAGCGGATTGACAGACCTTGAAAAACAAAAAACAGATTTCTTTTATAAATACCAGAAGTTAAATTCAACTGATTTAGAGTTATACGATTGCATAAAAACACCTGAACATCATTTTATTATATTTGATACTAAAACTGGAATGATTTACCACATGATTGAAAACTTTAATGAATAAAAAAGCTAGGCATAACATGCGGTATAAAAAATTGCCGAGATATTAGTAAATTCAAGCGTTATAACTCGTTTCAACTCCTGTGTAATTTGACAGGAAATCGTCCATAATCGGCAACTTTTACACCGCCAACCGTCAGCAGTACCCCTACAAAGAAACTGCAACAATGAAAAAATAGACCAAATATATTACACCTTGTTGTACTTGTACGGCTACTGTTGATTTTATAAAATTTGGCTTAAATAGCTCTGTCCGTGCAGGTTGGCTGCGTGAGGTGCTTAGGTGGAAAGCCCGCAAGGGCGGAAGCCGCTGGGGACGCGGCGGCAAAAAAGCGACTTTAGAAGCTCTTTTTGCCGCCTTGCGACCCCACGACTTGTGCCCGCGGACTTGGAACCGGGCGCCGACCCCGAGCGTAGCGAGGGGGCACGCCCAGATAAAAAATAAATTCGTAATTAAGATTTAGGGAATATGCTCGTCGTTTCGCTTACGGAGGAGCATTTCGTAGGCAAATAGTTGCTCGCGTAAAATGTTGAGTTGCTCCGTAGAGAGTTCTTCAAAGCTAAAGGAGGGCGTTAGAAAGTCGGGGATAGTTCCAAAGAAGAGAGAGAGGCTGTCTATCATTCCCTTTTCGTCTGTAATTTCCAACTCTTTTTGTTTAATTTTAAAAAACTGCAAAATTCTTAATCCATCTG
>DUOL01000129.1 GCA_012838875.1 Bacteroidales bacterium
AAATTAACATGGAAGAGTATAAAGATGGGGTCTATTTTGTTCGATTACGAAAAGGGAATGATATTATAACTCGAAAAATTATCAAAAATTCATAATTGATAGTTGTGAGGGATTAGGATAATTGTCGCAATAATATTTAGTAGAGATAACTTAAAATGGATAATTATTTTGTTGCGTTAAAAGATTTGATCAACTAAAACACAATCAAATGGCTATAACACAATCAAATGAAATTCTCTTTTCTATTACAGTTGAAGACGTGCAATCAGAGGCAATAGAAAAAATAGGAAGGAAATTAAATGATGATGAAATCCGCATTGCAAAAAAAGGATTGGAATTTGGGTTACTTACAACTATAGATGTTGTTTATTCAACAATTTTTAATGAGATGATTGACTATGAAAGAAATTATAACTAAAGTACTTGAGGGCGATAGTAAAGAAGTCTTAAAAACTTTAACTGATAATTCTATTGATTTAATTGTCACCTCTCCTCCGTATGCAGACAGACGAAAAAAAACTTACGGTGGCATAAGTCCCGAACATTATGTTGAATGGTTTTTACCTATAAGCAAAGAACTTTTAAGAGTTTTAAAACCTGATGGGACTTTCATTTTAAATATTAAAGAGAATGCTGAAAACGGAGAGCGTAGTACTTATGTTATTGAATTAATTTTAGCTTTACGAAAACAGGGTTGGCTTTGGACTGAGGAGTTTATTTGGCATAAAAAAAATTCATATCCAGGTAAATGGCCTAATCGGTTTCGAGACGCTTGGGAAAGGCTTTTGCAATTCAATAAAACTAAAAAATTCAACATGTATCAAGATGAAGTAAAAGTACCTGTTGGCGACTGGGCAAGCGAACGATTAAAAAATTTGAGCAAAACAGATAAAATTAGAGATACTTCAAAAAACGGAAGTGGTTTTGGGAAAAATATTTCTAATTGGGTAGGCAAAGAAACCGTTTACCCCAATAATGTTTTACATTTATCAACAGAATGTAATAATAAAAATCATAGTGCTGCATTTCCTGATGCTTTACCTGAATGGTTTATAAAATTATTTACGAAAGAATACGACACAGTTTTAGACCCTTTTGCTGGTTCAGGAACAACACTGAGAGTGGCTAAAAGTTTGTATAGAAATTCCATTGGAATTGAAATTCTTCCCGGATACATTGATATAATTAAACGCCAAATTCAAGAAAAAGAATTTTTATTATTTGAACCCAATACAGAATATGAAGCAACTAAATCTAAATGAAGTCAATGAATATGTAGAAACGCATATTTCATATTTTCATAATAAAAGACTTGAATATGTGCGTGATAAAATTGATTTAACAAAAATTTTAAAACAAAAAAATCCGTATCTATTCAAAGCTAAAAATGTCATAGATGCACATGATTTAATAAAAGGATTTTTAGATGCTTTTTTGCAATCGCAAGAAGAAACAATTTTTGGCAATTTCGTAGAAGAATTAGCAATTTTTGTTTGCAATAAAGTTTACGATGGAAAAAAGTCAGAACTAACTGGTTTAGATTTAGAATTTGAAAAAGACAATATAATCTATATTGTTGAAATTAAAGCAGGTTGGAATTGGGGTAATAGTAGTCAAATAAAACAATTGAAACTCAATTTTAATAACGCTAAAAAATTACTAGAAAAACAAACCAATAAAAAAATTATAGCAGTAAATGGTTGTTGTTTCGGGAAAGACAACAAACCACAAAAAGAAGGATATTTAAAACTTTGTGGTCAAAGATTTTGGGAGTTAATTTCAGGAAATGAAAGATTATACATTGATATTATTGAGCCAATTGGCCATAATGCGAAACAAAAAAATGAAGAATTTCATAATGCCTATATTCAAGTAATAAACAATTTAACATTAGAATTTTCAAAAGATTTTTGTGATAATGGAGTTATCAATTGGGAAAAATTGATAAAGTTTAATTCTGCCAAATAAAAAACAAATATAAAACAAACGATAAGAAATAGCAACATAAATATATTTTCAACCATGAAAAAGATTATCCTTCAGTTTTTCTTTTTAATAATATTTTTCCACGTAGCACCGTTGTTTGCTTCGTTATCTACGCCCACTCTCTCCTCGCCTTCTAATGGAAGTTCAAATCAAAATGCTAGAATAACACTTAGTTGGAACTCAGTCTCCAATGCAACAAATTATGAGTATAAAATAAGTACTGATGCGCAAATGCTAAATGCTACTACAGCAATTGTTAGCAGTAGTTCTGCAACGATATCAAATTTATTTTTTTCTACGACATACTATTGGCAGGTACGCGCTTTGAAAACCTCAAATCCTGCAGACTCATCAGCATGGTCTCCTATATGGAACTTTACGGTTTCAAACGGTGTTATTTCATTGAGTTCCCCTTCTAACAATGCAATGAATCAAAATCCCAATGTTACCTTATCTTGGAACTCAATGACCGGTGCAACTTATTATGACTATGAACTAGACACTACGCCATATTTTAATTCGCCGCACTTATTATCAGGGTCTCGATCAAGTAGCTACTCATCCTTTTCAACTTCAAATTTATTATTTGGGAAGAAATATTATTGGAGAGTTCGTGCCAGACACACAAATGACATTGCAAATTGGTCAACAACTTGGAATTTTACCGTACGGACGGGACCGATTACATTATCCTCACCAAGCAACGGCTCCATTAATCAAAATATTAATGTAACATTGTCTTGGAATACGGTTAGCGGAATTAATTACTATGATTATCAATTAGATACAACACCGGATTTTAATTCACCAATCTTAATATCTTCGTATAGAACAAGCAGTTATTCTTCGTGGTCTACTTCCAATTTATATTTTGGAAAAACCTATTATTGGCGAATCAGAGCGAGACATGCAACAGACACCATGCCATGGTCTGCAACGTGGAATTTCACAACACGTAACACGCCACCTACATTAAGCTCTCCATCTAATAATGCAATGAATCAAAATCCTAACGTTACTCTATCCTGGAACTCTATAAGCGGTATAAGCTATTATGATTATGTGTTAGACACTACGCCGAATTTCAATTCACCGCTCTTGTTAGCAGGGTCTCGATCAAGTAGCTACTCATCCTTTTCAACTTCAAATCTACTATTCGGTAAAACCTATTATTGGAGACTTCGAGCCAGAAGCTCGAATGATACAACGGCTTGGTCAACAACTTGGAAATT
>DUOL01000130.1 GCA_012838875.1 Bacteroidales bacterium
CCACCTAAGCGCCTCACGCAGCCAAAATGCTCGTACAGAAGATTATAAGAAAAGAAATTGAAAATGAAAAGTTTTTTATTTTCAATTAACCACAATACTTAACATCGAGCTAAACGTTAATCTCCGGTATACCTTTATTTAACTTAAGTGTAATTTTAAATTTTCAATTGCGATTTGAATAAATTTTTGATTCGAAAATAGGGTCTTCTTCCTGTCGCTCCAGCTTTCCAATTCTTTCATGATTGCTTCTGAAGTTTTGGCATTTTTTTCAGAAATTATAAAGTCAATCGTTGAAAGTAGTTCTAGCCCAAATGGAGAGTAAAATCCTGTTAAAAATGATTTTGTCTTTTCTACTATATTTTTGTATGTCTCATTTTCAGGCTTATTCAAAAATTCATTCACTTCTAATTCAGCATCAGGAACTAAACTCAATGCTTCAAAAGGCTTTTTATCTTTTGAGCTATAACCCATTATGTAACTACCATTTAGGTGATATAATACGTGTTTTACTTTACCCGAATAAGGTCCATAAAAATTGGGGTGAAATTCTAATTTAAAAGCTTCTTTTGCTCCAAATCGTTGCAGAAAATAAGCAATTTTCTCAGACGAAAATTCAGATACAAACTCTCCGTTACGAACCAATTCATATAAGACAGAAAGTAGCATCGCTCTGGCTGGCGTAAGTTTTACACGTTCTTTTTTTAAAACTTCCTGAATAGTCGCTGATGGCTCATAGATAAAAATTTCGCAATCTAAATCACCTAAATATTTTTCCAAAATCTGTTTTACTTTATTCCAATCCAAACCACCATTACCCGCACCCAAAGGCGGAATTGCAATAGATTTGATATTCTTTTCTTTTATCACTTTTACCAATTCAGTGAGCCCACTTTCAATGTATTGATATTCCGAAGGTAAACGCCAATTAGTCTTTGTTGGAAAATTGATAATAATTTTCTTTCCTGACAACAACGCTTCTTCTTCGGTAACAAACAGTTTCCCAATTTTTACTTCTTTGTTTTTGCAAGCATTGGCATACAACTTAAAATTATTTGGGAACATATTTTTAAACTGTAAAGCAATACCTTTGCCCATTACACCTACGGTGTTAACGGTGTTCACCAAAGCCTCTGCTTCGCTGTCTAACAAATTCCCTATTCTATATTGTATCATATCTTAAAAATAATATTCATGGTTAATGAAAATATAAGCTGTGTCTATCCCATACTTAATAAGTTTATTTTTAGAATTTTGATTATATACCACATAACCTAAAATAGCATTTGTGGGGATATCGCCTAACACTAAAAACTCCGCTTCTTTTCTCCTTTTTAAGTCAAGGTCATTATCCTTATGCCAGTATTTTGCTTTTATAGCATGCCAGTCTAAGATTTCATTTAGGTTATCAATATCTTGCCTTGTAAACTGTGATGTAAATCCATCAACTGCGTGCCCATCGGTAAATATAAAATTCAACTGAAGCTCAATGATTTTCTGAACCGAAGTAACACAATACACAATATTTTCGGCAGGCATAGGAGCAACCATATTAAAGCCATGTTGTATCACATATAGCATAGGCGTTCTTACACCAAAATAAAACGGAATATATTCCCCCAACGGTCTACCATTGTTTAATATAATATTGTTTCGGGTGGCAATCAAACTTCCATCGCCAATAGGAACAAAATTAGGGTTGGCATTTATTGAATTAGAATGTACTATACCGTACTGAAGAATATGTGGAATATTTTCAATATGAGTCATTCTGAACAGATATATTTTACTCAAATCCGCCATTTATAAATTCAATTATTCATAGATTTTGTTGTCCGGTTTTTTACGATTCATCTTTTTAGAGTTACTTATAACATCTAATCTACGAAACAAAGATACAACAAAATAGAACTTAAAAAATATAAAAATCTATTTGTTGAAATCTTACGAAATGGAAAACATCTTTTTGATTTTTTCAACATAATCTAGCTTTTCCCAGCCAAAGAAGATAACTTTTTTATAATTTTTACCATCTTTTGTACAAGTATTTTCATCTTGATAGCACACTTTCACCTCTTTTTCGTAAGAATCCTTACCGAAATGTCCGTAAATGGCTGTCGGTTCAAAAATTGGATTCTGAAGCCCAAAACGTTCTATGATACTGTACGGGCGCAGGTCAAAAATTTTGCTGACTTTTTCTGCAATTTCGCCGTCTGTCAGCTTAACTTTGGCTGTTTGATAAGTATTAACGAAAACATTGACCGGTTGGGCTATCCCGATAGCATAAGCTATTTGGACTAAAACCTTATCACAAACGCCGGCAGCAACCAAATTTTTCGCAATATGGCGAGCGGCATAAGCGCCTGACCTATCAACCTTTGACGCATCTTTTCCGGAAAACGCACCGCCTCCGTGAGCGCCGTGCCCGCCGTACGTATCAACGATAATCTTACGTCCGGTTAATCCTGTATCGCCATGAGGACCGCCAATAACAAATTTCCCGGTCGGGTTGACAAAAAGTTTGTAATTGTGTTTGAAAAGTTTTTTCACCTCATCGGTACAAACATTAAGCACACGGGGAAGTAAAATATTTTCAACATCTCTTTTAATGATTTCGAGCATCTCTTTTTCTTCGGCGAAGTCGTCATGTTGCGTTGAAACAACAATACTATCAATTCTTTCCGCAACACCGCTATCGGAATATTGTATCGTAACTTGCGACTTTGAATCAGGGCGTAAATAGGTCATCTCTTTCCCTTCATTTCGAATAGCTGAAAGTTGCTCTAAGATAATATGAGCAATTTCAATAGTTAACGGCATATAACTTTCGGTTTCGTTACAAGCATAACCGAACATCATCCCTTGGTCGCCGGCACCCTGTTCCTCTTTCGAAGTACGCACAACGCCTTGATGAATGTCGGGCGATTGACTATGAATGGCGGAAATAACAGCACACGATTTGTAATCAAATTGATAATCACTTTTATCATATCCGATATTCTTAATAACACGTCTTGCTACGTCATCAACAGCAACGTAACCTTTGGTTCTAACTTCGCCGGCGCAAAGTACTAGACCTGTTGTTACTAAAACTTCACAAGCCACTTTTGACTCCGGGTCTTGACTTAAAAGAGCATCAAGTATCGCATCGGAAATTTGATCGCTCACTTTATCCGGATGTCCTTCAGATACTGATTCAGATGTAAATAGATAACTCATAATAGTATAATTATAAAATTAATAATATAAAAACGTAACGAAAAGCGGGGAAAGATAATGCTTTAGCATTTTTTTTTGTGGTTGCAATCATTACAAATCTTTCCACATTTTTCGTTTTGCAAAGATAGATAAAAATTTCAATTACTTAATTCCTATTCACGATTTTTTATAGAGAATTTTTTCCGTTTAACCCTTTTCTGCTTTACCGCACTTTTAGTATGTGATTTTGCAGGTTTAAAAATTACTGAGGAGCGATTTTTTTTACGCTTATATTTCTTATCAAGATTATCATTTTTCAGAGCCGGGTCGTAAACTTGAGATCCTGCAACATTTTTAGGTCTAACGACAGGAAAATCAAACCGATAAACAACTCCTAGCGAAGATGTCCACACACCTTCAAACTTTTTTATATCTGAACTAAAAGCATCCAATCTATCCTGATTGACCCAGGTCATTGATGTTTCAAAATAAAGCGTTAACTCGGGCAGTAGCTGATAACTCACCCCTACTCCAAAAGGAATAGCAAAAGTGTAATAGTACCTTGGGGTTTTATCTGCGACTTTTTGTTCAAGCTCATAATTTATAAGATAGTCCGGAAAAACAGCCAGTAATTCTCCGGAATTACTATTCCAAAGACGTGTTCTAAATCCATATACTCCAAACCCTATTCGGGGATAAAAGCTCCAATTAGTCCTTACTTTGGATAATTTGAGAATATCAGCAGTAAATGCAAAAACTATCTCGTTATTAAAATATGAATAAAACTCTCTTGATGTTCTATAATCTTTCCCCGAAACATTAGCAAACTTGAACGCAATCCCCATTGTTAAAAAGGGAGTGATATCTTTCCCGAATTCTCCACCTAAAACAAAGTGTCGATTCTTATAAAATGAGCTCTGGAAAGGGGTAACCGGAAAAAGTTTATTGGTATTATCGTTAATATCACCCCAAAAAGAATTAACACCCAGATTTAAACTCCCAAACCATTTTTCGTGAGACTTGTATGGCGAATAATAATCGTCCTGCGCCATAGTACAGGTAAGTAACGTAAACAAGGAAAGAGTTAGAAACAGTCCTTTTAATTTCATAATATCAATTATAAATTAAAAACCGTGTAACGGAAGATATATTGCAGGTAAGAGTAGCAAAAATCCAAGAATTATCAGTGCAATAATAAAAGGGAAAATAAATTTCATCCATTTTACGTAAGGGACACGTGCTATTCCGAGACAACCGATAAGAACGCCGGAAGTGGGAGTTATCATATTGGTAAAGCCATCTCCGAATTGGAAAGCAAGGACGGTAACTTGCCGTGATAACCCCACAATATCAGAAAATTCTGCCATCATGGGAATGGTAAGTGCCGCCTTAGCAGAACCCGATGGAATAAGAATATTCAATCCATTTTGTATAAGGTACATAACGGTGAGAGCCCCCTCCTTTCCACTTCCCGACATTGCCTGCGAAATTCCATGTAATATAGTGTCTATTATTTTCCCATCCTCTAACATAACCATAATCCCCCCCGCAAGCCCAACAACCATAGCGGCAACCATTATGTCTTTACAGCCATCTAAGAAAAGTCGCATAATTTTATCCAATTTCATTTTGTAAGCAAAGCCCGTTGAAATACCCATCGCAAAAAATAGCCCTGCAATTTCCATAATGTACCATTGATAACCGAGAACGCCCACTACCAAAATAATAACCGTAAGTAATAAAATGGAGAGAATGAAATTATGAACCGATTTGCGTAGTGCAAAGAAACCAAGAATTAAATAACCTATCGTAATAATCGGAAGTAAACAAATGTTGAACTCGTTTAATCCGATTTTCAACGTAGTAAAGGGGTGCTGAAATGAAAAATAAGATAGAGAGAGTACAATAGCTACCCAAATGCTCCAAGCAACCCATGAAGATTTTTCATTCGTAGAATCAACATCCTTGTCTATACGTGCTCTCCACTCGTCATCTAACTCGTACATAATAGACTTTTCGGGATTTCTCTTAACTCTGCCTGCATAAATAAGCGTAAAAATGATAAATATGAGGGTTAAAATAGCCCAACAAAAAATTCGATATTCGAGACCGGAAAAGAGAGGGAGCCCGGACAATCCTTGAGCAATACCAAGCGTAAAAGGATTAAAAATCGCTCCTGCAAAGCCGACATGAGCAGCAGCGTAACAAATTAAAACCCCGACAATGGAATCATAACCCAAGGAGATGGCAAAAGGAACAAAAATCGTCATAAAGGCTATCGTCTCTTCGCTCATACCGAAAATAGCTCCAAAAAGACTAAAAACAAGAATAATGGAAACAATAATAATCTTATCTACTCCTATTTTCCTAAATAACTTGTATTTATAAAGTTTATCGGTCTGCTTTAAAAATTGAGTTATGCCAACATCAATGGCTTTAGTCGTGTTGAGAATCCAAAAAGCCCCTCCTACCATCAAGATAAAGACAATAATGTATGATGTTTTCTCAAATCCTTTAAAAAAAGCGGTAAAAATTTGCCAAGTTTGCGGCTGTTTTTCAATCGTCTTAAAAGAATGAACATCTACAACTTGCCGATTTTGTCCGTCAACGGTAATAGTTTCACGGCTGTATTCGCCCCCGGGTATTATCCAAGTTAGGACAGCACAAAGACAAATAAGAACAAAAACAATGGTAAATGTGTGTGGTATTTTACTTTTTTTCGACATAGCAGGTTTTCTAATGTGGAGAGCAAAAATACACTTTTATTTTGCAAAAATTATAGTAATTTTGCAAAATAACTTTTAAAAGCTAATTCTATGATACGAGTGCATGATGACGAGCAATACCATGAATTTGAAACGGAAGAGAGCTTTCAACTTTTTTTGAGAAATTATATATTTATTCAAGCAGCAGGAGGAGTCGTATATAACTCTAAGAATGAATTACTTATGATACGAAAGAATGAGAAATGGGATTTACCTAAAGGTAAAATTGAGACAAACGAATCTCCTGAAATAACCGCAATAAGAGAGATAAGCGAAGAAACTGGAGTTAAAAATCTAAAATTAATAAAACCGTTATCGAAAACATACTACATATACCCACTTGGGGAACAACAGGTTTTGAAAGAAGTAACTTGGTTTTTATTCCAAAGCGACAAAGATGAAGCATTGCAACCGCAAACCGAAGAAAACATTGATGATGTAAAATGGGTGAAAAGAGATAAAATTAACGAATTTTTAAAAATGTCATATCCTTCGGTCAGAACTTTATTTGCTAAATAATGATTGTTTAATAATAAATTGTTCGGCAACCGATAAATAAAACAACAAGTAGAATTCTCATGGCATATCGCAATAAAAAGAAAAAAAGAAAAAAAAGTCAATTTAGACGTTTTCTTTATGTAGCTCTTTTGGCTATCAATATACTTGTTGGTTTACCTCTATTATTCTCATTTTTAGCTCAATATATTCCCCCCTCAACCTCTAAATACGTTGCCTTTTCAGGTATAGCATTCCCCTATTTATTAGTAGCAAATTGCATTATCTGTTTTCTTTGGATTTTTGTACGTTACCAATATTTAATTATTTCATTAACACTCATTTTACTTAATACCAACACGATTGATAAACATTATCAATTTAAAGGCGTAGAAAAACCTCAAAAATGCGCTCAATGTATTAAAGTAATGAGTTATAACGTCCGTCTATTTGATTTATACAATCCTACACCTAGTGAATTTGGAAAAGGTAAAGAGAAGATTTTCAACTATTTAAAAATCGAAAAACCGGACATCGTCTGTTTTCAAGAGTATTTTTTAGATAAAGGAAATAAATTGAACTTTTTCACGACGGATTCTATTCTTTCTACCTTAGAATTACAAAATGATGAACGTTATTATTATCAATATTTTCCGAATAATTTAAGAAATGAATATTTTTACGGATTAGCGATTTTTACAAAATATCGAATTGTTAACAACGGGGTTGTTGAACTGGAAAAAGGATCTAATAATATTGCTATTTATGCTGATATAAAGTATCGAAGCGACACTATACGGATTTACTCTATTCACTTGACCTCTATTCATTTAGACAAAATAGATTACGAAACAGGAAAGTATTTTTCTCAAAATCTGAATGATCCTAACTTGAGTAAAAAAACAAAAAATATATATCTTAAACTTGATGTTGCATTTAAAAAACGAGAATTGCAAGTTAAAATGCTTAAAAATCATATTGATAGTTGTAGATTTCCTATCATTCTATGTGGCGACTTTAACGATACACCTGCTTCGTATGCATACAATCAATTAGCCAAAAAATTTAAAGACACTTTTCGTGAAAGTGGACAAGGAGAGGGCATTACTTATCACGGAGACGCTTTCCCACAATATCGAATTGATTACATATTATATGACAAAAGATATAAATCATACGGACATACGGTTACGAACTCAATAAAAGTGTCCGACCATTTCCCCATTTTCAGTTATATCTCACTTCAAAAATAGCTTTCTTACTTCTCAATCTTTTACGCAACGAACGGAAAAACAAAAATTAAAATTTCTAGGGTATACTGAGAGAGCGGAACTATTAAATGATAGAATTGCTACATTTATCGAGTAAAAATTTTGAAGAGTGGAAGTAGCCCAATATCCCATATAGCCTAAGTCCGAAAATATTGTAAAATCACCGTTTTGACCGGGGCTTTGATTATAAATACCAGCCGGCAAAGCTGAAAAGTAACTGGAATTGAAGCCAACACTTGCAGGATTGCCAATGGAATTTTGTACTGCTGATATGTATATTGTTTGCCAACTCACTTCATCCTTAGCTAAAGCAACAGCAACACCACTTGCCCCATTCAAATGAGTTGAAATATATGAATTCATGGTTTGCCACTCGGCTAAACTTGGAACATGCCAATGTTCAGGACAAACTCCTTGCACATGACTTGGTTCACTATTAGAAGATAACTGTCCCCTCATAATCGCACCACAATTATATAAATATCCATAAGACTTTTTCTCGGCTTCCGTCATGAAATCGTAGTATACGTAATTATAATCGGGAGTGGCAAGCGCTTTAATAGCAGTTCCGTCTGAAAAATGTGTAGATCGTAAATTTTCTCTCATCCAACATTGATTGCCTATTTGAACCGTATTATAACTATTATTGTTAAAATCTTTTACATAAACAGCGGATTGACAAGAATTGGGCGGGGGCGACAGAGTAACCTCGTAAGTTCTGCCGTAAAAAGTTTGTCCCGTAGTAGTAACAAAAGCACGAACAAAATAGGAAAGCCCGCCTGTCAAACCACAAATTGACAAAGAAAAAGAATCGGAACTATGAGCTAATTCCGTTTGTGAATTGTAGATAGTCGGCTCCGAATTTTCTCCCCAACAAATTCCCATTGAATTTATTGTCAGATTACTGTTTTCAGTAATTTTTCCGCCTGTAATTACACAATTCCCTCTACTTGGCTGAGGAACTTTCGTTTCAATTTTAATCTCTCCTTGCAACTCTCCACATGGAGAATAACGTAAAATAGAATCTTTAAAATTGGGCTGATTCATCAAATCATTATAATCGCCACCAAAACTGTTTTCTGCCGTTTTGGCACACAATGCATACGGAACGCTCAAAATCTGATTGCACATAGTACTTAAAAACTCCGCTTCACCCGGTAAACGAAACGACGTTTCGATAAAAAAAATGTTTTTATCCCAATTAATTGAATCAATAGCACCGGTTTGATTTTCTCCGCTTCCAATGACTAAAGTTATCAATCCTGTAAAACTGCTTGTAACAACATGCGTCTCCTCAAAAACGGCATTCCCCTGTGCACTCTCTTCTAATATTCTCACCCGAACGGTAATTGACTGACTGCTAACAAGTTGCCCCTGCTGATTACGTACAACAGCTTGAAACGATAAAAAAGCCGGTGCTTGAGAAAAAACAAAGTTATTTATAAAAAACAGGATAAAAAGAGTTTTTAATATTCCAAAAGTTCTCATAGTTATTATAGTTAAAAATAGTTATCTAGTACGAGCGACAAAGATAATATATTTTTAACAAATAGTTAGTATATTTTTGAAATATTTTTAAGAAAAAATCTTTTTGATTTTAAATTAGTTTATTCCTTACTTAATACGTACAATATCGAAATTTATCTGTTTTTTCAAAACATCAACTCCTTCAACTTTTATAATAACGGAGCTTCCCATCTGCAAGTTTCGCCCTTTATGAAGTCCGATTAAGGCATAATTATCCTCATCAATATAGTAGAAATCGTCATCAAATTTGCGTATCGGAATCAACCCTTCGCACTTCGATTCTTTTATTTCGGCATAAACTCCCCACTTCGCAATGCCCGTAACAATAGCTTCAAATTCTTGTCCAACTCGTTCGCTCAAATATTCAGCCTGCTTGAATTTAATGGAACTTCTTTCTGCTTCGGTCGCTTTTTGCTCCATCTGTGAAGCATGCTTACAATAAGTTTCATATTCATCTTTATTGACACTTGGTTTTCCTTTAAGATAACCATCTAAAAGTCGATGAACCATTAAATCGGGATAACGGCGAATGGGAGAAGTAAAATGTGTATAGTACGGGAATGCTAAGCCATAATGCCCAATATTTTCGGTAGAATAAACAGCTCGTGCCATGAGTCTGATTGTCAATTGATTAATCATATCATGCTCATGATTCTTCTTACTCTCTTCTAACATCTTATTAAATGAACTCACTAAAGCCTTTCTTGAACCCGTTTTCAAATCATATCCTAATTTATGAGCAAAGGTTTTAAATTTCTCCAATTTATCACTAATCGGTTCATCGTGAATTCGATATACAAAGGTTTTAATCTCTTTTTGACGAGCAACTTTTTTCCCGATTTTTTCCGCTACTTTTTTATTGGCTAATAACATCAATTCTTCTATTAAAAAATTGGACTCTTTACTTTCATAAAGAAATATGTCAATAGGTTTTCCATTTTCATCCAGCACAAATTTCACTTCCGCAGACTCGAAATTGATAGCGAAATTCTCCAATCTCGATTTTCTAAGTTTTTGTGTCAATTGATAAACAGGCAGGATAACCTCGCTCATCTCTGAGGATTTATTTTCAATTATTTCCTGCACCTCATCATACGAAAATTGTCTATTAGAATGAATGACCGTTCTGCCGAACCATTCACGGCGTACATGAGCGTTATCATCTAAATCGAAGACGGCGCTGTAGCACAACTTATCTTCATTTGGACGAAGTGAACAGAGAAAATTCGACAATTTCTCGGGCAACATAGGAACCACTCTATCAACTAAATAGACAGACGTGCCTCGTTCGTATGCTTCTTTATCTACTAAAGAGTTTTTCTTAACGTAAAAGGATACGTCAGCAATGTGGATGCCAACTCGATGAAGTCCGCTTTCTAACTTTTCATACGAAATAGCATCATCGAAATCTTTTGCGTCAACAGGGTCAATGGTAAAAGTGGGAACGGCTCTAAAATCTCTTCGCTTGTTTATTTCACTTTCAGACAGATAATCTTCAAATTTTGCAACCTCATTTTCAACTTCCGGCGAGAATCGAAGAGGAAAGTCATTTTCCACTAAAATAGCATTCATCTCCACGTTATGCTCTCCAGGCTTCCCTAAAACATTTTCTACTTTTCCGATAGGACTTCTCGAATCGGGAGTCCAATCTACAATAGAAACAACAACTTTCTCCCCATTTTTTGCTCCATTTACAAACCGAGTGGGAATTAAAACATCTCTTTTATAAGAAGGACTATCCGGCATAAAATAACAAGTACCACTATGTTGTTTAATAATCCCCGTAAGCAGTTTTTTGCTCCTTTTAACAATCTCCACAACTTCCCCTTCACGCCGTTTCTCTTTTCTGGTCGGGAAAAGTAAAACTTTCACGGTATCGCCATGCAAGGCATTTTGTAAGTTTCCTTCACTAATAAAAATATCGTCCCCGCCACCATTTTCCGATATTACAAAAGCTGACCCGCTGGCTCGCACCGTTAATTGACCGGTAATATAATTTCGTCCCGTAACATCACTTCTATAATGCTTCGGATTCAACCTATATTTTCCTCGACCAGCTGTCAAGATAATTTTGGCACTAACAAAATCTTCTATAATTCGTTTTACTTTTTCGCGTCCGTTCTTGTCGAAAATGCCGATTTTAGCTGCAATTTGTTTATAATTATATTTCAAATTGCCACCTTCAGAAAGTACTTTTATAATTTCATTCCCTAAATTAAGTTTCTTTTTTTTCATGCAAGTTTAATTGTTGAAGTTTATTTTTTTAAAAATAGTTTTACGGAAGTCGCAACAATCCCTTATCAAACAAGCTCGAAATATCCATATTTTCAAGATGATAAGCAACTAACCCAACCTGTTTTGCTCCCTCAACATGTCTAATTGTATCATCAATAAATAGCGTCTCTGTCGGATCAAGATTTTGATTTTTAATAATATATTCAAAACTTTCCCTGTTTGGCTTCCTAAGCCCAATATGATGAGAGAAAAAAGATTTTTCAAATAATGTTGTAAAAATGTCAAAACCGAATTTTTTCTTCATCGCAGGTACAAATTGATTATAATTCAATTCGTTAGTATTACTAAAAAGAAAAATGGAATAATTCTTTTTAACCTCTTCTAAGAGTTTAACACGATGGGCAGGGATATCTATTAAAATGGCATTCCAAGCAGTATCTATTTGATTATCCGTAAGCTCAACAGAAGACAACGAGCGAATATAATTTCTAAATTCGGCAACAGGAATTTTTCCTTCCTCAAATTTATCAATCATCTCCGTTTGCTTTTCTTGTGTATATTTCTTATCAAAATCGGCTAATCCAAATTGTGCAAATGTCTCAACAATTCTGTAATAATCAATATCATAAATAACTCCGCCTAAGTCAAAAATAATATTCTTTATCATATCTTTATTTTTTGAAATATAGCTACAAAAATACAAAATAAAAATGTCTATTTGTCAGATTTTTATTCTGGCATAAATTTTGCACAACAAAGTTGAAAACAGCAGTATTTAATATAAAATAAAAAAATAATAGTTATGCAAAAAGGTAAAATTAAGGTACAGACAGAGAATATTTTTCCCGTTATCAAAAAATTCCTATACTCCGAACATGATATTTTTATCCGCGAACTGATTTCCAATGCGGTTGACGCCACACAAAAGTTGAAGACATTAGTCAGTTTGGGTAGCACAAATGTAGAATTGGGCGATTTGACCATTGACGTGCAGGTTGACAAAGAGAAAAAAGAGATTCGAGTGATAGACAGAGGAATTGGGATGACAGCGGAAGAGGTCGATAAGTACATTAATCAAATTGCATTTTCTAGTGCGGAAGAGTTTTTATCTAAATATAAAGGAGCCGACTCAGTCAATATTATCGGTCATTTTGGATTAGGATTCTATTCTGCCTTTATGGTCTCTTCGTCTGTAGATATCATCTCAAAATCTTACGTAGAGGGTGCGGAACCCGTGCGTTGGAGTTGTGACGGAACGCCGAACTATACAATGACCACTGCAGAAAAAGCTGAGCGTGGAACTGAAATTATATTACATATCGCCGAAGACTCGGAAGAGTTTCTGGACGAAAATAAAATTGTCGGATTATTACGAAAATATTGCCGTTTCCTCCCCATTCCTATCCAATGTGGCATGGAAAAACGTTGGGAGAAAACGGAAGAAGACGAAAAAGAAAAAGAGGTTGAAAAACCGCGAATTATCAATAATACAAACCCTCTCTGGAAAGAAACTCCGGCAAATTTGAAAAATGAAGACTACCTCTCTTTCTATAGAGAACTCTACCCTGCCACTTTTGAAGAACCTCTTTTCCAAATCCACCTTAATGTAGATTATCCCTTTAATTTAAACGGGATTCTCTATTTTCCAAAAGTGAAAAATCAATTCGAAATACAGAAAAATAAAGTACAACTCTATTGTAATCAGGTTTTTATTACCGACCAACTTGAAGGGATTATCCCTGAATTTATGATGCTGCTACACGGAGTTATCGATTCTCCCGATATCCCCCTCAATGTTTCACGCTCCTATTTACAGTCAGACGCAAACGTGAAAAAAATATCTTCGCATATCACCAAAAAAGTAGCAGAGAAATTAGAAGATATGTTTAAAAATAACCGTGAAGATTTTGAAAAAAAATGGGACGACCTGAAAGTATTTCTGCAATACGGCTCAATTACGGACGAAAAGTTTTATGATAGAATAAAAGATATTTTCCTTCTGAAAAATATTGAAAATCAATATTTTACAATCGAAGAGTATAAAACAAAAATCTCTGCTTTACAAAAAGACAAAAATGATACTTTAATCTACTTATACTCTTCTGATACGCAAGCTCAACATCTATATATCGACACGGCGAAAGAGAAAGGGTACGATGTTTTATTATTGGACGGATTTTTGGATACCCATTTTATTAATATGTTAGAGACAAAGTTAGAGAAAACAAAATTTTCACGTGTAGACGCTGACATTATTGATAAAATCATTGAAAAAGACGAGATACAACCGTCAAAATTAGCTGAAAAAGAACAAGAAAAGTTAAAAAAGTTTTTCCAAGAACAGGTTGATGAGAAAAAATTCTCCATCCAAATTGAGAATTTAAGTGAAACTGATTTGCCGATTATCATAACACAAAATGAATTTATGCGGCGTTTCCAAGATATGGAGAAAATAGCAGGTCAACAGAAGCTATATGGTCAATTTGAACATTATAATCTAATTGTTAACGCCAATCACAACTTAGCAACTAAAATTTTAAATGAGAAAAGTAAAAAGAAACGTGACGCTTTAGTTCAACAGTTGATAGACTTATCACTTTTATCGCAAAATATCCTCACGGGAGAGAAATTAAGTGAATTTGTGAAAAGAAGTATCGAACTATTATAAAAAACAACACAACTTGATTTTACAATCAAAATAATTGGATTATCGTGTTATAGCATAGGTCAAAAGCAGTAACACCTCACGAGCTCATTTTAAGAAAATAGCACTTCTTTCGTTTAAATTCAAAATAGCATTTTGCTTCCTTTTGAAAATCAGGATAATTTTCATTTTTTTAATTTTTATTTGGGCGTGTCCCCTCGCTGCGCTCGGGGTCGGCCTCCGCCTACAAGTCCGCAGGAATGAGCTATGAATAGCATAGTCGAAAAAGGAGCTTCTAAAGTCGCTCTTTTTCTCCTTGCTCTTCAAAGCTCATTCCTTTACGGGCTTTTCGGCTGCGTCCTCACGCAATAGAGCAATATCCAAATCTTCGTCCGCGTGAGGCGGGAGGCGGAAAGCCCGCAAGGGCGGGAGACGCTGGGGACGCTGCTGCAAAAAAGCGAGCTTGTAAGCTCTTTTTGCAGCTTTGCGACCCCACGACTACCGCCCGCGTACTTGTAGCCGTACGCCGACCCCGAGCGCAGCGAGGGGACACGCCCTAATTAAAAATAAAATCAACTATAAAAATCTTGATTCCTAAAGAAAAAATCTTTCATTCGTAACCATTCCCTTTTTAAAAATAATTATCTTTGTTGCGATAAAAAATAGTCGGATGTTGTTATGATAGATTTAAAAAAAATACTTACTGAGGAAAAGCAGGCTAAACGTAAGGGCGGTCTATACCATAAAACCCAAGTGAGTCTTGCTTATAACTCTAATCGTATTGAGGGCAGCCGACTGAGCGAGGAGCAGACTCGCTACATTTTCGAAACACGTACTATAGGATTTAAAGAAGATGAAGCTCTGCCGGTGGACGATATTATAGAAACATCTAATCACTTTGTTGCTTTTGATTTCATGATTGACAGCATTGACGAACCATTATCTAACGAAATTATCAAAACGTTTCACCGAATTTTAAAATCAGGTACTGCTGATGCTGCCAAACCGTGGTTTCGTGTTGGCGATTGGAAGAAGCTCCCTAACGAAGTGGGCGGTATGGGAACCACGTTGCCGCAAGAAGTAGATACTGAAATGAATAAACTGAATACCCGATATAATGAATTGCCCGTGATTGAGTTTGAAACTATTGTAGAATATCATTATCGGCTTGAACAAATCCACCCGTTTCAGGACGGAAACGGCAGAGTGGGACGTCTGATTATGTTCCGAGAGTGCCTGCGAAACAGCATCGTCCCTTTTATTATAGACGAACGACATAAACAATTTTACTACAGAGGATTGAGGGAATTCGATTCGGTAAGAGCTTATCTGCTTGACACCTGCCTTTCGGCACAAGACATCTACAAAGAATGGATTAAATATTTTTATGGAGAAAATAGTAAAACAGAACAGTGATAAACTAACAATATTTCAAGTAAAGGCAAACAGTTAAATGATTTGAAATCATAGTTTTATCATATCATCAATACTCAGAGTAAAACAACACAACTTGGACTTTTTAATTCTCATTTTGAAACACACTGAAAATGAAGCACTTTACAATCGGCATCATCTTAGTAGCAACCCTTTTTAGTTGCTCAAAAGAAAAACAAACGAACAGAGCTGCGGAAAAAATGCAGAATTTCGTCGTTAACATTTCCAATTATGCAAGAAGTTACGATGCTGATTTCATTATTATTCCTCAAAATGGCACAGAGCTTGCTTTTCACAATGTTGAGCCGAATGAGGGAGAAAATCCTGCATATATGTTGGCTATCGATGGTTTTGGGGTGGAAGAGCTATTTTATGACGGCAACTACTCTTTGGACAATGAGCGCCTCGCAATGCTCCGACAGCTTAAGAAAACAAAAAAAATAATGGTTTCGGAATATGTTACCGACAATGCCAATGTTGCAGATGCCCTCTATCGAAATTATAGCGAAGGATTTATTTGCTTTCCGAGAACAAAAGACAACTATCACTATTCACAAATTCCCGACACTATCCCCTACTCCAATAACGCCGATATTATCGCTCTAACCAACGCACAAAACTACTTATATCTTATTAATACTGACAACTTTACTTCAAAAGAAGAGATGATTCATGCCATCGCAGCAACCGATTTTGATTTGGTATTAATTGACCTGTTTTTTAATGACACGGAATTGACAACCTCAGAGATTAACCAATTAAAAAGGAAAGCAAACGGTGGACAAAGAGTTGTGATTTCCTACATCAACATCGGTGCAGCAGAAAAATTTCGCTACTATTGGAAAGATGAATGGGAACGGAAGCCTCCGATTTGGTTAAAAAAACAATATGAAGGTTATGATGACGAATTTCTAGTTCAGTTTTGGCATAAAGAATGGCAACAAATTATTTACGGCAATAAAGATTCATACATGAAGAAAATCATCAATGCCGGCTTTGACGGGGCTTATCTCGACAATGTCGAAACGTACTATTTTTTATATCACAATGAGTGATTTACGGATTCGGCGTTTTGAACCCATAAATCCTCGATTCATAATTCGTAATTTCCAAATCGTAATTTCCAATTCGTAATTTTTAATTGTATATTTGCCTCATAATTTATGCGTTAATAAAGCAGATATGATAACAAAGAGATTGCTCAAAATACTGTTCCTAACTCTGTTATTCAATTCGGTTTCAGGACAAACCGATTTTTATAGCAGACTTGCCGATTCTGCTTTGCTTCTGACCTATCAAGAGGTGGAATATGACCCTACCTACGTCAAACTTAAATATCCAAACGGAGATGTGCCGGCAGACAAGGGAGTATGCACGGACGTCATCATTAGAGCATATCGAAAATTTGGCATTGACTTGCAAAAGGAAGTTCATACGGATATGACATCTAACTTTGAAATGTATCCTCAAAATTGGGGTTTGCAACAACCCGACAAAAATATCGATCATAGACGTGTTCCCAATCTAATGACATTTTTCACAAGGCACGGAACCGTTTTAACAATCTCTCAAGACCCAAAAGATTATCAGCCGGGAGAGATTGTTTGTTGGAGGTTAGGTGGCGGACAAACCCACATTGGGATTGTATCAAGACAAAAATCCGATGATGGGAAAAGATATTTAATAATACACAACATCGGAGCGGGACAAGTGCTCGAAGATTGCCTATTTAATTACAAAATCATCGGGCACTATCGATATGGAGAGTAAAAGAAACAAGATATAATACATATGAAAATAATCGAACAAACACATCAAATCATTCAAAAACCCAACAATCCCATTCAACTAATTGAGCAAGCCGGTAGAACATGCTATAAATCCGAAGATAAAATCACGGACGATTCAGCAGAAATATTCGCAAAAAAACTAGTAAAATTAAAACACGAATCGGTTTTCGAGCACGTGGTTGTTTCCGTTAGATTTATCACCAATAGAGGAGTTACTCACGAGTTAGTACGCCACAGAATGTGCTCTTTTTCTCAGGAATCAACGAGATATGTCAAATATAATGATATGGAATTTATCCGACCTGTTTGGTGGGATAAATGGACGGAAAAGGAGCAAAATATTTGGATTGAGTCAATGCAAAATGCCGAAAAAGCCTATTTAAGTTTAATAAAAGCAGGTTCCACAGCGGAGAAAGCGAGAGAGGTGCTACCCAATAGCTTAAAAACAGAAATCGTAGTCACGGCGAATTTAAGAGAGTGGCGACATATCTTTAATTTGCGATGCTCAAAGAAGGCACACCCCCAAGTGAGACAATTAATGACTAATTGCTGTAAAGAATTTAAAACATTCATACCGGTTCTATTCGATGACATCGAACTCCACGATTGATAGGGACTTCTTTCTCAAATTCGCAAGTCGAAATACCGGCAAGCTATGGCAACTTCAAGGAAAATGAAATTCAATTAAACAAAATCAACCTTACTTCAACTATTTATGTAAAGTTTTTAATTAAGTGAGAGCCGACGTAGACGAAACTGTCATCTCCTAAAATAGAGGAATACTAAAAAAGTTATTTTTTATTTTTTATTAGGGCGTGCCCCGTTCGCTAACGCTCACGGGTCGGTCTTCGGTTCCAAGTCCGCGGGCACAAGCCGTGGGGACGCAAGGCGGCAAAAAGAGCTTACAAGCTCGCTTTTTTGCCGCC
>DUOL01000131.1 GCA_012838875.1 Bacteroidales bacterium
CAAAGGAAGGAGCTTTGAAGAGCAAGGAGAAAAAGAGCGACTTTAGAAGCTCCTTTTTCGACTATGCTATTCATAGCTCCTTCCTGCGGACTTGGAGGCGGAGACCGACCCCGAGCGTAGCGAGGGGACACGCCCAAAAGAAAATTAAAAATTAAAAATTTAAAAATGTAAATTATGAATGAAGAAGTTATAAATTGACTGAATTTCGTGGTTTTCCTGACTAATATCTTTTCGACAAAAATTAAAATATTACAGATTAAAAACTGCCAAATAGCCCCTAAATTTGTTATTTTTGCAACATAAAGAACGTTTATATAAAAAGTGCATAAATGGGCGTAAAAACTACAGATTTAGAGATTTTTTCACCGTCTTCGGAAGAGAATTTGCAATTAACTTTTGTGGAAGAGGGTGTGCAAGCAGGTTTTCCGAGTCCTGCACCGGAAAATACAATATTGACTCTCGATTTGAATAAAGAGCTTATTCAACATCCGGCGGCAACTTTCTATGCACGAGTTGTGGGAAATTCGATGATTGACGCAGGAGTAAATGAGGGGGATATTTTGATTATTGACCGCTCAATTGAGCCACAAAATGGGCACATGGTCGTTTGCTTTGTCGATGGTGAGTTTACACTGAAATTTATTCGTCTTGATGAAAAGGAAAAGGGCATCATCTGGCTAATACCCGCAAATCCCGATTTTCCGAAAATTAAAGTAACGCCCGAGAATGAATTTATGATTTGGGGCGTGGTAAGTTATACGATTAAAAATAGATTGAAAAAATAGCAATTCCATTTTGTAATGTATGCTTTAGTAGATTGTAACCATTTTTTTGTGAGTTGTGAAAGACTTTTTCGCCCTGATTTGCGAAATCACCCTGTTTGTGTCTTGAGTAATAATGATGGTTGCGTCGTCTCACTCTCACATGAAGCTAAAATTTTGGGAATTAAAAGAGGTGTGCCGTTATTTCAAATTGCAGATATTGTTAAAAAAAATAATATTGCTATTTTTTCGTCAAATTATCTGTTGTATAGCGGCATTTCGGAACGCGTAATGAAAATTATTACGGATACTGCAAAAAATGTTGATGTATATTCTATTGATGAGGCTTTTATCGACCTTCGCAATTACGAAAAAAAGGAGCTTGTGCCACTTATGCGACTGTTGGCTGAGAAAATTAAAAAATGGGTGGGTATTCCCGTTAGTATCGGAGTAGCACCCACGAAGACATTGGCTAAAGTTGCGGCACACTACGCCAAAAAATATAAAGGATATAAACAAGTTTGTTGTATAGATGATGAACAAAAACGGGTAAAGGCGTTGTCAACGTTTGATATTGCCGATGTGTGGGGAATTGGCAGACAATTTTCCAAAAAACTTACCTCCTTCGGGGTGAACACCGCCTACGATTTTACTCAAAAAAAGGAGTTTTGGGTGCAGAAGCATTTTACCATTATGGGAGTGCGGGCATGGAAAGAATTACAAGGCATTCCTACCATTAATACGACAGAAATAAATAGAAAACAGTCGATATGCACGAGCCGTTCGTTCGGGGCTACAGTTACCGATATAGAAAGTTTAAAAGAGTCAATTGCCCACTTTACCGCAATGTCTGCACAAAAGCTGAGAAAACAAAATAGCATAGCAAATATTATTTCCGTATTTATCCTAACCGATAGATTTAGTAAACAAGAGGAACACTATTATCATACTCGCTCTATGGCTCTACCGGTTGGAACCAATGATACGGCAGAACTTATACTGTACGCTCACCAATTGTTAACCGAACTGTACAAACGTGGCAAAGCATATAAAAAATCGGGCGTGATTCTTTCCGGTATTGTCCCCAACAGCTCCGTACAACAAAATATGTTCGATAATTTAAAAAATAGAGAAAAAAGGAGCTTGCTTAATAAAGTTGTGGACAATATTAACAGTAAAAGCGGTTTGAATAGTGTTAAATATGCGGCTCAAATCTCAACCGATAAAAAATGGACTACTAAAACTTCTTTTAAAAGTCCCGATTATCTCACTAATATAAATGAGCTTTTTGAAGTGCACTAAACTTTTACTAATCCCAAACCACCTCTTTTCCACCCATCTTTAACGCTTGCTGCCGAATACGCATCGCCAACTCACTGCTAGATCTTCCATTTAGAGCCGCACTAACCGTTTGCCGACTAACCTTAATATTTAGCGCATTATAATACTCAACTAATGCCTTAACTTTGCCCTGTTCCTTAAAAACAATTCGATTAAAAGTTTTTTTCATTATTACAATTTTTTGCTTATTTTTATAGCCGATTTTTACAATGTAAACCTTTTTTAATCACAAAAATAAACAAAAATATTGAATAATAAACAAATTAATGAACTTTTTCTAAATAAAATAAACAATTTGATTTAAAAAATAGACAATGACAGGGAAAATATTACGAAATAAATTAAAAACTCTTGATATCCCATTACGAGAAATAGCCACAAGATTGAAGATATCCGACCAAAATTTACAAAATAAACTAAATGCAAAAGATGTAAAAGTCTCCTTCCTTATTGAATTGGCACGTTGTTTAGAAAAAGATGTTTGTTTTTTTATAGATGAAGATTGTCCTGATTTTGAAGAAGTTAACGAAGATGAATTGGGCTACTATGTTTTAGAGGCAACTGAAAATGTTCTAAGCGAAAAGGATAAAGACCGCAGGATACGTATGCTTGAAAAGCTAATACTGGAGAAAGATAAAGTGATTAGGGCACTACAAACCTCCTTAGAGGCAAGTCGGGATTTGGTTGAGCTACAGCGTGTTATGCTACAATCGTACAACAAGGAGATGGAATTACCACCTCAACAAGATAAAAAGAAATCTTGTTAATCACATTTTTTATTCGTAATTTATAATTTTTATTAGGGCGTGCCCCCTCGCTACGCTCGGGGTCGGTCTTCGGTTCCAAGTCCGCGGTCGCAAGCCGTGGGGTCGCAAGGCGGCAAAAAGAGCTTACAAGCTCGCTTTTTTGCCGCCGCGTCCCCAGCGGCTTCCGCCCTTGCGGGCTTTCCACCTGCGCCCTCACGCAGGCGAAATAAAAACTTAACTACATATCATTTTTTGCAGTTCATCTACCGTTTTTGCTAACGGCGGACCTAACACCCTATGGCTATTGCCGGTAATTAAAACATCGTCCTCAATTCTAATACCGCCGAAATCCCTATATTCCTCTACTTTAGCATAATTAATAAACTGCTCGAATTTTCTCTCTTTCTTCCAAATATCAATTAAATCCGGAATGAAATAGATACCGGGCTCAACGGTAATGACAAAACCTTCTTGCAATTTTCGTCCCATTCGCAAAGCACTAAGTCCGAATTGCTTGCTTCGAGAGATTGTATCATCGTATCCGACAAAATTCTCCCCTAAATTCTCCATATCATGCACATCTAAGCCCATCTGATGTCCTAAGCCATGCGGGAAAAATAGAGCATGCGCTCCTACTTTAACTGCCTCTTGAATGTCGCCTTTCATCAAACCAAGTTCTTTAAGTCCTTCGGCTATAATTTGAGACGCAAAAAGATGCACGTCACGATAATAAATATCGGGTTTAAGAGAGACTATGGCTTCTGTATTGGCACGAAGCACAATCTCATATATTTCACGCTGTTTCGTCTCAAAAACACCATCTACGGGAAGAGTACGCGTATAATCGGAAGTGTATCTGAAATTATTTTCTGCTCCGGCATCTACTAATAATAAATTTCCCTTATTCAAAATTCCATCATGACGATGATTGTGCAGTACTTCGCCGCGTTGTGATAGAATTACTGGAAAAGAAACGCCTTTCCCGTATGAAAGCGTAACTCCCTCCGCCAAGCCGGCTAAATATTGCTC
>DUOL01000014.1 GCA_012838875.1 Bacteroidales bacterium
CGGCAAAAAAGCGAGCTTGTAAGCTCTTTTTGCCGCCTTGCGTCCCCACGGCTTGTGCCCGCGGACTTGGAACCGGGCGCCGACCCGTGAGCGTTAGCGAACGGGGCACGCCCTAATAAAAATTAAAAAGAAAATTAGTATCCTGAGAAGTTTTTTATGGTAACAGATGTTGATGATGGAATTTTTCAATCTTATTCCAAAGATGCACTCGCTCAATGCCTCGCACATTGTGCTCGTGAGCCGGATAGACAAAATAGTCCAACTGAATCCCATCTTCCACGGCTTGCCGCAAAAGCTCTAAGGAGTGCTGCCAAACCACGGTGGGATCTTGCGCCCCATGCATAACCAACAACTCGCTTTTAATATTCGACACCTTGGGCAAAATATCTGCCTGCTCATAACCTATGGGATTCTCTTCCGGCGTATCCATGTAACGTTCGCCGTACATAACCTCATATTTTCGCCAATCCACAACGGGACCACCACAACTTGCAGACTTAAACAGGTCGGGATAAGTAGAAATTAATGTCAAAATCATAAAACCACCGTAACTCCAACCGTCTAAGCCTAAGCGAGTTGTATCGACAAAAGGCAAACGTTTTAAATAATTGATTCCCAAGATTTGGTCTTCAACCTCAAGAACTCCCAGCTGTCGATGAATACATTTTTCAAATTCTGCACCACGATAAGCAGTTCCGCGATTATCCAACGTGAAAATAACGTACCCTTTTTGGGCTAAATAGTGCAAAAAGACGCCCCCGCTCATAAAAGTATTGGTAACCATTTGCGAATGAGGACCGCCGTAAACATAAATTAAACAAGGATAAGAAGAAGTCGGATTAAAATTAGGGGGATAAATCATCCTGCAATAAAGCTCAATCCCTTGTTGATTTTGAATAGAAAAAATCGAATCTTGCCACTGTAAACAATTCTTGTAAGGATTCTCAGCCCGTAACAACTCCTTTTTAATCTTCCCGTCGCTACTACCCAATTCAATAAGACGAGGCGTCTTCAAATTTTGAAAATAGTCTACGAAATATTGCTTATTTGATGAAAATTGCAGCGAATGAGTTCCCAATTCAGGGGTAAGATTAAGCAATTTCCCATTTTTTAAATTGAGCGAATAGACCTCTCGGTTAGTCGGATTACTTCGGTTTGTTACAAAAAAAAGAAACTTTTCCTCACTGTCAACTCCCAAAGACTCAATCACTTCCCAATCTCCTTTGGTGAGTTGCTTAATCAATTTTCCATCTTTATCATGCAAATAAAAGTGATTCCAGCCGTCCCTATTGCTTTGTAAAATTAAATTGCCATTTTTAAGAAAAAGAGGACGCGAACTGGGTTCTACATAGCGAGAGTCTCGCTCTTCCCACAGCACGGCTATTTTCTCTCCCGTTTTCACGTCATATTTTATTAGTTTTGCGTGATTCTGCGCACGATTCAGATGATTAATAAATAGATATTTTTCATCAGGAGAAAAGGTGATATTGGTAAGAAACTCGCCATCTTCTAAATCGGTTTTAATATAATGATAAATCGGAATATTCACTTTTGTGGAACTGTCTACATCGAAAATTCCGACTGTTACTTGATGGCTCTTTTGCCCTGCCATAGGATATTTTATCAATTTGACTTCCGCAATGAGTGGAGAGGTATTAACAAGCGGATAATCTTTCACTTGCGACTCGTCCATACGATAAAAAGCAATAAAATTGCCATTTGGAGAAAAATATTGTCCTTCCTCTATCCCCCACTCGTGCCGATGAACCGCTTCGCCAAATTGAATATTTTTTCCCGTATCGGGGCATAATAGGATTCTTTGATAACCGTTTTTAATACTATAAACATAAACATTCCCGTCCTCTTCTTTAGCTACAAAAAGCCTATGCATAAGTTGTCTATCTATAACCGAAGTGGGCAAGTCGTCTTCAACCGACCAATTCTCCTTATCTTTTGTCAATATAATTTTTAATGAAGGAAAATAGAGTTCGTTCTCACTAATCCACGTATAAGAGGGAAATCGGTTAAAAGAAAAAGCCGGAAGTAATTTTTCCAAGCGGGAAAAAGTAAGGAAAGTCTCTTCTTTGCCGGTTTTGGCAGAGACTAAAACGATATTATCATCTTTGACAAACGAGTATTGCTCCGTATCAGGTCTCCAAGAGAGATTTTGCAAATTGTCAAGTTTATATTTTCCTTTAAAAACACCCTCTAAATCAATAAGTTGCTCTTGAGGATAAATTCCAATAATAGTAGTTGCGATAAAAATTAATGATAAGAAAAATTTTTTCATATTTGAAATAATGAGTAATAATTTAAAAGTATTAGAAGTTTTTGATACAAAGATATAAAAAAAGGAGACTGCCTGTATTTTTGAGCCAGCTCCTTTTTTTTTTCAGAAAATCAACTATTGAATTTAGTTTATTTCATCACTATTTGCCTCTATCTCTTCGGTAATATCTTCTGTTACTTCTTCAAGCTCTTCTACTTCTTCCGTAATAATTTCATTACCGTTGTAGTAGTCATTTAAGATATTGAGGTTTTTAATAAATAAATCAGTGGCTTTGGCTATTTCATCTTTTTTACTTTCAATAGCTTGAATATATTTTTCTTCGTAGCCATTTGACTTTTTACCTTTACTAATTCTTTCTTTATCTTTTTTAATATTAGAGTTAATGCGATTAATTAATTCATAGTACTCTTCGGCTAATTTTTTCAGCTGTCTGTATTCTGAATCTTTATTTTCCTCTTTATTTTTCGTAGGATTAATTCCATCTATAACTCCATCTTGATTAAATTTTTCAAACGTAGAGTTAAATTGATTAAGTTTAGAAATACTTAAGTCAACATCTTCTACAGCATTTTGTTTTGAGCAAGCTACTGTCATTAACGATAAAACTGCAATAGCTAAAAAATATGTTATCTTTTTCATTTTTTTAAAATTCAAATTAATTATTTAGTGATTTTTTCTAACCATTTTAACATTGCTAACATTGTAATCATTGATAATAGACAAGCCACAACGAAAACTGTCCATGTTAGCCATAGTGGCGTGCTTTCATATAAAATAGCACCGATAAACAACAACTGATTTCCTATTGCTGTTGCACCTAACCAACCTCCCTGCATTAGTCCTTGCAAATGAGGCGGAGCAACTTTCGAAACAAAAGAGATACCGAGCGGACTAATAAAAAGTTCTGCAACCGTTAATATAAAATATGTTCCTATAAGTAAGAAAGGAGAAACTTTAAGCGAATTGTCCAACGGACTACTTTGTATATCTTTAAATAGTGGTAGGTCGTAAGAGCCGATTGCCATAACAACGTATGCAGTCGCGGCTATTCCCATACCGATAGCAATTTTCTTCGGTGTTGAAGGCTCTTTTCCTCTTGCTCTAAGCCACCCAAAGAAAGCCATAATAATAGGAGTAAGGAACACAATGAAAAATGGATTAATAGATTGGAAAATTTCAGCTCCTTGTATTGTTACAAAACCTAAATTAATTTTAATTCCCGATAAATCGGTATAATCACGTGCAAACATAGTTAATGTTAAACCGTTTTGATGGAAAGAAAACCAGAAGAAAATTACAACTGCAAAAACAGCTAATAAAGCATATATACGCTGTTTAATTTCTTTAGCGTCCATAGTAATTTCTACTTCTTGACCTTCTGTAACTTTAGATTTCTTCTCAACATTAGGGAAGTGTTTTCTATTAAATAAATAAATAGTCAAAGAAATAAGCATCGCTCCGATAGCTGCAATAAAAGCGTAATGGAATCCTGTAGTAAACACATTTAAATAGTCGTTTGCAAAGGCTGTCAAGTTTTCTGTTTGTCCACCTACTTCGGTAGCTAAATTTTGAAATTTACTTACCGGATCTAAGCCAAATAATTTTTCAGCAAATCCTTGAGCATTATCTAAAGCACCAGTACCAACAACCTTAGTTGTTTCTAATGAGTTTCCTACATGCTGATGGCAAAGTGCCGGAAGATTTGCATCGTATGCGTAATCATGTCTTGCTAACCACCAGTTTCTAATTCCGATTGCCGTAAAAGGAGCAAAAACAGCGCCGACATTGATAAACATATAAAATAAGGAAAAACCGGAGTCTCTCATTTTCCCATACTTTTCATTATCATACATTTGTCCGACAAGAGCTTGTAGATTACCTTTGAAAAGACCATTACCAAACGCAATGACAAACAAACCGACACAGGTAACAACAAGCATTGCCAATTGATTCGCTACAGGAGTTTCTGTTGGAATTCCAATCATAAAATATCCGGTTGCCATGACAATTAAGCCCACGAAAATAACTCCTTTGTAATTTCTCAATCTGTCTGCGATTAAACCGCCGACAAAAGCTAAAATGTAGATAGAAAAATAAAAAATTGAATAAATAAGACCTGCATCCTTTCCATTTAAGCCAAATTTTGCTTGCAAGAACAAAACTAAAATCGCCATCATGGTGTAAAAGCCGAAGCGTTCACCCATGTTCGCTAAGGATGCTCCTAATAATCCTTTCGGATGATTTTTAAACATAATACATCGTTTTTTAGTTACTAAATTATTTTTCTAAATTTTAATCGGCAAAATTAATAAAAAAAAGATAACAAAACTGACTTTTGCAATTTTTCGTGAATTAGAGAAAAAATTAGATGAAATTAATTTGTACTTTTGCAATAAATTTAGAAAAAGTTATGATTTTAACTGCTGAGCAGATTCGGGAATGTGAAAAGTTGACAATGGAACAAGAACCCATTTTGTCCATAGATTTAATGGAACGGGCTGCTTCTAATTTTATCGAGAAACTAAATACAATTGTAGAATTAAAACAATTCTCTTCGATTGCTATCTTTTGCGGTCCCGGAAATAATGGCGGAGACGGTTGGGCAATTGCCCGCCTGCTCGCCAAAGAAGATTATCATATTATAGCTATCAACGTGTCGGAAAAATCTCACTACTCCTCCGACTGCGACATAAATAGAAAAAGAACGGAACAGATAAGCAAAACCTCACCGAATCTATCCATCTCTCCATTTTCAACGAATTTAAAATTTGATAAAAACACCCTCATTATTGACGCTATCTTTGGAATAGGTCTTTCAAAACCTATAACGGGTTTCTACGCAGAAGTTATTCAATTTATCAATCAACTCAATATAATAGTCGTTGCCGTGGACGTTCCATCGGGACTTTACGTAGACACGCACACTCCTAAAACAAACATCTCTATTTCAGCAACTTACACGATTACTTTTCAATTTTTAAAACAAGCATTTGTTTTGGCGGAAAATGAGAATCGCGTGGGCAATTGTCACGTAGCGGATATTGGATTAATAGTTCCGGAAAACATAGCTCCGCCGGCAAAATTGATAACCCTTCCATTCGTTTCACAATTTATAAAAAAACGAAAAACTTTTACACATAAAGGCGAAGAAGGCACGGGCTTACTAATTGCAGGCTCATATACCATGCCGGGGGCGGCGGTTTTGGCTACAAAAGCGGCTTTACGCGGAGGTATCGGAAAAGTTATAGTCCATACACCCAAAAGTGTTATATCATTCATTATCAACGCAATACCCGAAGCAATTCTCCAGCCTGACAAGGACGACCACATTTTCACTTCCGTCCAATTAGAAAACTTAAAAGCCCACACTATCGCAATAGGTTGTGGACTCGGAAAAGAGGATAAGAGTGTCGTTGCTCTCAAAAATCTACTCGAAGAAGTACGCTCGCCCGTCATTTTAGATGCAGATGCACTCAACATTTTAGCAGATAACAAAACGTGGCTCGCTTTTTTGCCGCCAAACTCAATTCTAACACCTCATATTAAAGAATTTGAACGGCTGGCAGGAAAAGCTGACAATGACTTTGCAAGATGGGATAAAGTGAAAGAATTTGCTATGAAATACGAAGTTGTTGTTATTCTCAAAGGTGCCTACTCTTTAATTGCGCTCCCGGACGGCAAATTGTTAGTAAATTGCTCGGGCAACCCCGGAATGGCAACCGCAGGAAGCGGAGACGTTTTAACGGGCTTACTCTTAGCACTGACCGCACAAGGCTACTCCTTCCCTATTGCCGCAATCGTAGGGACATTCATTCACGGACTTGCAGGCGACCTGGCTCTCAAAAATCAATCCCTCGAAAGCCTTATAGCTTCAGATATTATAAATTATTTCGGAAATGCTTTTAAATCTTTCAAAAATGAAAAAAAATAGACTGTTCTGGGGAACTTTAATACTATGTTTTATCTCTACAACCTTATCGGCACAAAAATTTGAAATATCGTTTTTGCACGACCAACCCCAATATGATTCGCTGTATTTACAAGCCTATAATGGAACGAAATTTGTTTCTTTATATAGTTGTTCCAACTCACCGACTACCGTTTTCAAAGCCAAAGACAAATTACAATGTGGTCAATATCAAATTGTTGGCGACTCCGTTCCCTTGGTGCAATTTCTTATTTCAAATAGCAAAAAAGAGATAAAAATGAAAATATTTTTGAACGGTGATTCAATATCCTTTGAAAATAGCAATGAAAATAACGCATACATTACATTTAATAGAGAATTATCGGAATTTCAAAAAAAGATGAATAGAATTGAAAAAGAGTTTACTGATGCCAAAAAAAGTAGTATGCCCGACTATATGTTGCAAACGATGGCTGATAATCTCATAAAAAAAGCCCAAGAGAGCGAAAAAAAGCATCGCGAATTTCAAGAAGAAATGATAAAAGAGAATGAGGGAACTCTCTTAGCTTCTATCGTGAAAATAAGCATGGAAATCCCAACGCCGCCACCCTCTTTTTACCAAAATCGAGAATTATTGCAGAGCTATTATACCGAACATCTTTTCGACAATTATAATTTTGACGATGAGCGTTTAGCTTACACTCCCCTCACCTCCGAAAAAATCAAAGAATTTGCAAGATTACTCTACCAGTTTGAAAGAGAACAAGATGGCATTCCTTATCTAAACTCTTTATTGACTAATATGAAACGCCATACCTCTACCTATTATCTTTTTTTCGACCAATTGGAAAAAATTTTAGGAAATTATGTCTCCCCTTTTTACACGGAAACTATTTATATAACGATGTTAAAAGATGCTCTCTCTCTGCCCGATTTGGAAGATATCAGAAAAACTCGATATAGTAAAGAGCTTAAAAAATTAAATAAAAACTTGCAGGGCGATATCGTCCCCAATTTTGATATAAAACTTCCTAACGACAGTCTTACAACACTTTACGATTTTAAAGCCAATTATCTTATTCTCTATTTCCAAAATCCTGACTGTCCTTCTTGTATTGAGATGCGAAATAGAATGGCGAAAATGTCTGTTTTAAATCAGGCTATTGATGACCGAAAAGTTACTGTTTTAACTGTCTATTTTGAAGAGAGCGAAGAAGTTTGGAAGCAATACCTAAACAAAGATGCCAACCCTCGCTATGTGAATGCTTGGAATTACAAATATAATATTGACAGTGACGAACTTTATGACCTACGAAGGATTCCCTACGTTTTTTTACTTGATAAAGACAAAAGGGTTATAAAAAAAGATTTGTTAGTCAATGAAATAGAGTATTATATTAAAAGATTAAAATAGTAATCATCATTTTCTTTAGTGCGCCGACCCCGAGCGTAGCGAGGGGGCACGCCCTGATTAAAAATAATAATAAAAAATTATTTTCTTAGCTTTTTGTATTAAAATTTTATGTATTTTTGCAATGATTTTAAATTTGAAATGATTACAATTTTAAAAACATTACAAATGAACGCTTCAAAACAATATTTACTAAATTTTGGAATTAAACCATCGCTTCAACGTTTGGCAGTGATGAAATATTTAATGCAATATCATACTCACCCAACGGTTGATGAGATTTATGCTGCCTTGCACTCTTCTATCCCTACCCTTTCTAAAACTACGATATATAATACTTTATCACTTTTTTTGGAAGAAGGTGTTATTCAGGCGGTAAGTATTGATACAAAAAACATTCGCTATGACATTGATATTCAGCCTCATGCTCATTTTAAATGTAAAAAATGTCATTCAATAATTGACGTACCTGTTCCAAAATTGTGTGATGAAATTTTTTCAATTTCCGAAGAGTTTAAAGATTTGGAAATTCAAGATGTGGAGGTTGCTCTGAAAGGCATTTGTAAGAAATGTAAAGAAGCAGAAGAAGAAAATAGATTTAATCAGTAATTATTAAGTTATAAATATAAATTGAAGGAGAAAAATTAATGAAAACTACAGCCAGCGATAACAATAAAAATATAATAGAACGTACTTTGTTGATGCAGAGAGATTTAAAACAATATGCTTACTCGCTTACGGTAAATCAAGATGATGCAGACGATTTGTTGCAAGATACCTATTTAAAAGTGATACAATATAGTAGCTATTTTCGTAGTGAGACAAACCTCAAAGCATGGGTTTATACGATTATGAAAAACACTTTTATAAACAATTATCGTAAAAAACAGCGTGCAAAAATCGTTGTGGAAAAAAGTCCGGATTTGTACATGTTGAATAATATGGTTTCTGATGCGTCAGATGATGCAGACGTTAGGTATCATACTTCGGAGATTAATAAACTTATTTTGTCGAAGAATGAGGAGCAACGTAAGCCTTTTGAAATGTATCTTGACGGTTATAAATATCAAGAGATTGCAGATGAGATGAAAATTTCGATTGGGACGGTAAAAAGTCGTATTTTCTTTACTCGTAAAAAGCTGATGGAAGACTTAAAAGATTATGTAACACCCACTTATAGCAATTAGGTTATCTCTTTTTGGCAAGCCATTCCGGATGTGCGTAGGGGTAATTTTCCAAGTTAAATTGTCCTTTATGTTTTCCTTGCATTCCGTAATAAAACTTTTCTATTTCTACAATGTCAGCTTCATAGTTGTTTGTAGGATAAAAGACAGGTCCCATTCCTCCCCGTCTACTTCGATAATCTAAGTATCCCAAAACAATAGGAACATTTGCTTCTTGTGCAATATAATAAAAGCCTTTTTTCCACTTTGGATTTAAGGCACGTGTTCCTTCGGGAGCAATTAAAAAGGCAATCTCATTTTTTTCTTTAATAAGATTTGCCGCATGTGAAGTAAAATTTCTAACATGTTTTCTATCAATAGGCATTCCTCCAAGTGATTTTAAAAGACTCCCCAAAGGAAACCAGAACATCTCTTTTTTAATAAGAAATATTGTTTTAACTCCCATGACAGTCAAGGCTAATCTCCCAACTACAAAATCAAAGGCGCTAGTATGCGGTGCGAAGAGTAAGACACATTTCTCAGCTTCTTTTGGAATATTTTTTGTATCTATGCGAACTCGCAATATTTTTAATATAAGAAGAGCAATATATTTCATAAAATTATAAAAATTTAAGATGGGATTGTTGTTGATGTTTAACTGTTAGCGTAGTTGGCTCGCCCAACTTTAACGCACAATTTGGCGAGAGGTGCCCTGCCGGAAAATTGAAACAAATGGGGAAATTATATTCTGCACAATGTTCAGCTATAATTTCTTCTGCAATTTTCCCGTATGGAATCTCATTATCATGCATATCTGAAAAAGTTCCAATAAGCAAACCTGCCAAATTTTCTAATTTCCCGTTACGTTTTAAATTAAGCATCATTCTATCAATATGATACAAATATTCATCTAAATCTTCAAGAAATAAAATTTTCCCGTCCGTATCAATATCGGACGGGGAGCCGAGAAGGGAATAGATAACAGAGAGGTTCCCTCCTACCAAAACGCCTTCTGCCTTGCCGGGACGATTCAAATTATGGTGCGGAATGTAATATTCAAGAGTTTCGCCTTTGATAGCTTTTAAAAATGTCGTAACTTCTTCATTAATACAAGTTGCGTCCGTCAAATTAACCGGCATAAAAGTATGCAGTGTCGGTATTTGACATAAGGTGTGAATATGGGAATGGAATACCGTAAAATCGCTATAACCGCACAACCACTTAGGTTTTTCTATAAAGGCAGAAAAATCAAGTTTATCAATTATTCTCGCACTACCATAACCTCCTCTCGCAGAAAAAATCGCCTTAATATGCGGTGCATTGAGCATGTATTGCATATCGGCAACTCGCTCTTCGTCAAGTCCCGCAAATTGATGGTGCTGTTTAAAGAGATTTTGTCCAAATTCCACACAAAAACCATGTTTTTCAAGAAAGTTTACGGTCGGCATTACTTCGCTCTCGGCAATTTGTCGTGCCGGGGCAACAATTCCAATTGTATCCTTTGCTTTGAGATAATCAGGTTTCATAGTAGGATAAATATTATAGCATATTTTTTTTCTTAATTAGATTTGTAGAGGAATAACCTTCAACAAAATCGACTATTTCCACTTTACCGCCGTGAGCCATAACCCATTCTGCTCCAACAACATCCTCTATCTTATAATCGCCGCCCTTCACTAAAACATGGGGTGTAATTTGTTGAATTAAATTTAGTGGTGTATCTTCGTCAAAAACAATCACAAAATCGACAAATTGCAACGCTGCTAAGAGTAAGGCGCGTGCATATTGAGTATTCATCGGTCTATTTTCGCCTTTTAATCGTTTTACCGAATCATCGCTATTAAGCCCAATAACGAGAATATCGCCCAAATCTTTCGCGGCTGACAAATAGTGTACATGTCCTAAATGTAAAATATCGAAACACCCGTTTGTAAAAACGATTTTCTTAGATTGGAAATGATTTTTCAATTTTTCCCAATCGTTACGTGTAACTATTTTTTTTTCAATTTGTTTTATATTCTTCATCTGTTTTCTTTTTGCTTAATGAAGCGAGTAATAGTGATAAGAGTCCTGCAACAATGACAGTAACGGTTTGCAGTGCCCAGTTTATCCATCCGGCAGCAAGTCCGCCATTATAATCGACATTATAAAGTACCAATGTAGCAGCGATAATCAACGGAGCAGCGCCTAAACCGCCTTGAGCTATAACAAAGCCGAGCGTACCGAAGCCGAGCACGGACAAAGCCGCAACGGGTCCTAAATGACTTAAAAAGTCAAAGGCAAAAAAGCAAGCGTACGTAGAAAGGTAAAAGGAGAACCAGATTAGAAATGTATAAAGAATAAAATAGAACGGATGTTTTAAATCTTTAATAGAAATAAGTCCTTGCCAAATACCATATCCAAAATTCTTAATCTTGATAAGGAAGGGGATTTTACGCCACTGTTTACGTGTCAAGTAGATTATAACAATTAGCAATATAGTAACTAGTAGAAATATATAAATTTTATAACTAAACAGTAACGACTGCATCATACTTTCAAATCTCATTCCCAAGGAAACACCTTGTTCTCTATCAATAATGATATCGGAAAATGCATTTTGGTTAATTAAAATTGCAATTACAAAAAGGAGCAAGAAGATTATCAGGTCTAAAGCACGCTCCGTAACGATAGTTCCTATAGACTTTTGGAACGGGACTTTTTCATGGTGTTGTAAAAAGGTACAGCGTAGGATTTCGCCGATTCGGGGAATTGCCAAATTGGCAAAATATGCTACAAAAACGGCATATATGGAAGAACTTTTCCGCACTTTATAATTTAACGGTTCGAGCAACAAGACACTTCTCAAGCCTCTGAAAACGTGAGCTAAGACTATAAAAAGTGAAGAGAGTAACAGAAAGAACCAGCTATTACCTTTGCGTACCTGCGAAGCACTCTCCTTAATACTTTGTATATCCGATGCTTCTAAATTTCTTACCGACAACCACACGAAAAAAACTCCGATACCAATAAATATGATGAGTTGTATTAAACGTTTTATTTTCTCTGACATATTCGACTACTTTTCTAATTACTTGGGTTTTCAAATGCTTGTTTGATTAGCGGAACCGATTGAGAAATATCACCTGCTCCGGCAGTAACCAACAAAACGGGTTTATTTTGTAATAAATAAGGGATTAACATCTCTTTTGACAGAACTATCTTATTTTTATTTCGGATAAGAGCGAGCAGTGCGTCAGAGGTAACACCTTCAATCGGTTTTTCGCGTGCAAAATAGATGTCTAACAATATAATTTTGTCGGGGATAGCGAGTACTTCTGCAAATTGCTCAAAAAAATCACGCGTACGGGAATAGAGATGCGGTTGAAAAACCACGGTCAAAGGTTTATCAGGATAGATTTGCTTTAGAGAGGTGAATAACGCACGCAATTCTTCCGGGTGATGAGCATAATCATCAAGAAAAATGAAATCATCTCTTACAATTTGATAGTCAAAGCGTCTTTTAACACCCGTAAACGTGCTTAGCTTATTAATAGCTGTTTCAGCAGGAATATCCAACTGGTGAGCCACGGCAAAAGCGGCAGTCGCATTCAAAACATTATGTAAACCTGTGATACTGAGCTTAACATTAAAAAAACAGATCTTTTTATAGCAAATTACGAAAGTAGAGTAAGTGGGAAAAAACTGAATATTAGAAATTTTATAATCGGAAGAAGGGTCAAACCCGTAAGTAAACTTAAAGGGATAGGTGATTTTGGGACTTGCTTTCTCACTAATAATTAACGCTCCGTTATTTCTTATTTGATTAGCAAAAAGATTAAACGCTGTTTCTAAATTTTCTCTATTTCCGTAAATATCAAGATGGTCCGGCTCTATTGAGCTAATAACCGCACTGTCCGGAAATAGTTTTAAAAATGATTTATCATACTCGTCTGCTTCCTCAATTACCCATTCAGGGTTAGCATCGGTAAGAAAATTGGTATCAAAATTTTTAGCAATACCTCCTATGAATGCCATAATTCTTTTTTCTTCATGTAAAAGATAAGCTATCATAGCTGTAATTGTCGTTTTACCGTGCGTTCCGGCAACGGCTATATTTAAAAATTGTTGAGATAACCAGCCTAATACATCCGCTCTTTTGTAGATAGGAATTTTGTTTTTTATAAAACACTGATACTCTGCATGTTCAATTGGAACTGCCGGGGTATGTATAACAAAATCTACCTGTGCGGGTATAGCCTGCACCTTTTCTTCAAAATGTAATTTAGCACCGTGTTGACTTAATTCGTCCGTAATTGCAGTTGGATGAAGATCATATCCAAAAACATTGACACCGGATTGTAAAAAGTAATGGGCTAACGCACTCATACCTATTCCCCCTACTCCGAGAAAATAGACTGTCTTAATTTTATCAATTTTAATATTTTCCATTAGATATTCTTCTCTATTTTTGAAATAAATTGCAATGTTTGCGTGTACATATCATTCATAAGTTGAGAAGAATCTTCGGGTGAGAATCTTGCAAATTCACAGGTGTCTAAGGTTGTTAGAAATTCTTTAATCGCTTCTTCGTTAAGATTTTTCTCTTTCAACTTAGTATTGACACTTTCCATAGATAATTCCGAAAGCGGAATTTGAAATTTATCACTTATGTAGCCCCACAAAACTTGTGAAATTTCTATATAAAACTCTTCCTTTTTGTTCTCTTGGAGCAATTTATGTGCTCTTTTCAGGCGTTTGCGTGCTACTCTGTTGGCTCTTTTATTTTTGAGTTTAGCAATATCTCTATTGTCTTCTATTTTCTTCCTCCTAAGGATAATAAGAATTAAAAAGAGAAATAACGGTAAAAGAAGATAGAAAAAGTACCATGGGGTAGCAAAAAAGTCTTCGTTTTTTTTACTAAAACCGTTAACTGTATTTTTAATAAACCTAATATCTTCTCCAAGAATTTTAATATCACTTTTTGAACTTCCAATAGTTGTAATTCCCGCATCCCCCTCACCTTTTTCAACGTTTAATGTAAAAGAAGGAGATTCTAATATTTTATAGCTTTTAGTTTGTAAATCAAAATAGCTAAATGTAATGGGAGGAATAGTAAACTCTCCGGACATTCGCGGTATAATAACGTATTCCACTGAACGGCTACCGTTAACGCTATTTCCTTTGGTGTTGATATTATCCGTAATCTTAGGGTCCGAGACATCTAAGTCCGGGGGAAAATTCAAATTCAGATTATCTATATATTGAAGATTTCCCGTCCCTGAAAGAGTAATCGTCAAATTGGTTGCGTCATTGGTTTTCAATTGGTTACGACTCAAATTAGCCTTCATTGTAATATTCCCCACCACGCCGCTAAAATCATCGGGGCGACCATTTTGAGGTAACTCTTTCACATTCAACTGAACACTATTCGACTTTATCTTTAAATTTATATCTTGAGCACGTTGTCCTCCACCAAAAAAGTCGTCCCAAGGATTATTTGATTGCACTCGGTAGAAAACTCGCCCAACAAAATCCAATTCAAACGGGGAGATAGTCAATTTTCCCGATTTTTGCGGGAAAACGGCAGTTCTACGAATTTCATGGACGGAAAAGCGTTTACCATTTATCACTTCAGTCGTTGCCGGAGCAGTACCATCAGGGTCGCCCAGTGTGTAGGACCAAAAACCCGATTGGGAAGGTACATTCACGCCCGTTACCTGATAGCCTCCATTCACGCTTTGCCCAACATAAAGTTTATGAGTTATAATAACCTCTTCCCCTTGATATGGCGTACTTTTAGAAGCATAAGCTTTAACATAAACATCATTTTCATCGAATGTTTGAGCAGTCTGCTTTGTTTGTGAAGAAGATTGTCTTGATGATTGCTGATTTTGCGTATTAACTACCGTAATCGTTACCGCATTGGACTTAACTTGTTTACCCCCTACCGAAACGGTTGCTGCCGGGATGGTAAAAGTGCCCGCTTTCTTGGGTTGAAGTACATAAGAATAGGTATAAGTCGTATTCTGTGTAGCTTGCCCGTTAATCCAACTTGTTGATGAAGAAAAACTCTGATTCGGACCTCCAAGAACGGTAAAATTGTCAAAATTTACACTCAAAATCTTTGTCGCCTTTTCATTTAAGACAATATTGTAATTAAAATTTTGTCCTACCGCAACTTGCGAAGGAGCCGAAGATTTACACGTTTGCGCAAAAGAAATCTGAAAAGACGATAATAAGAATAAGAATAATAAAAATAGTAAAATGTTAGCTTTTAATAACTTAACAAAGAGTTTCATTGTTTTTTCCTTAGATATCCTTATAAAAACGTACAAAAATAGTATTAATTATCATAAAAAAGTGAAAAAAGAAACCTAATATTAAAAACAGATAAATAATATTAATCTAATTTTCATTTTCTTTTCCTAATTTCAAAGCTTCTATAATAGTTTTATCAATTTGGTTTATTACAGGATAAAAACCCTCATCACGATATAAAACTCTGCCAACAAGAGCTTTAAGCCACAATTTAATTCTGTTTTCAGACTCTGAATTAAGACTTAGCGATTTTTGATTTTCCTTTTGGTATTGCCGGATAAGAGTATAATAAAGTGTTTCCGACACTTGCATATTTTCAATAAATGCTTTTGGTGTAGGGAACTTTCTTTTAAGAAAATCTTGATTTTTAGAGGTATAATCGAAAGCAAATTGATATAAAAACCCGGAATTAAGAAGTTGGTAAAAGGCTTGAAGATTATCATCTCTATCTATCGGAACAAAAACGTCAGGCATAATTCCCCCGCCGCCATACACAACACGTCCCTTTTTGGTATAAAACTTTTGACTATCATCAAATTTTATACTATCTTGATTCTCCATCTCACCATTAAGAATACGATTTGCCAACTCTTCATAGTAGGCATCTAATCCGTCTTTATAATCTTTTTGAATACATCTTCCACTGGGAGTATGGTATCGTGAAGTTGTAATTCTAAAGGAAGAGCCGTCTTTAAGTTTTATTTGTCGTTGTACTAAGCCTTTGCCGAAAGACCGCCTGCCCACGACCCACCCGCGGTCATTATCTTGCACCGCACCTGCAACGATTTCGCTAGCAGAAGCACTAAAATCATCAATTAGAACAATTAGCTTTCCCTTTTCAAAATTGCCATAAGAAGTTGCATATATCTTTTCCGTTTTCACTCGCAAACCTTCTGTATAAACAATCATTTCCCCATCGGGCAATAATTCGTCGCAAACCATAATTCCGGCATCTAAATACCCGCCTGAATTACCACGTAAATCTAAGATGAGAGCTTGCATTCCTTCATTTTTAAGTTGTTGTAACGATTTCGCAAACTCTGCCGCCGTAGTGGCTCCAAATTGATTTATTTTTATGTAACCGGTCTCACTATTTATCATATAAGCTACATCCACCGTATAAGTAGGAATGACGTCACGAATTATCTCATAATTATATATTTCTGAAAACCCGTCTCTTTTAACACCTACATCTACTTTAGTATTCTTTTTTCCTCTTAACAACTTCATCACTTGTTCATTCTCTATTCCAACGCCGGCAACGTTTTCACCATTAACAGTAACAATTTTATCACCCGTTAAAATTCCTTTTTTTTGCGAAGGACCTCCACTGATTGCAGCAACAACTGTAATCGTATCGTGCATTATTGAAAATTGAATTCCAATACCTTCAAAGGCACCCTCTAATGATTCTTCTAATATTTTATCCTCTTCAGCATTTGAATACGCCGAATGAGGGTCTAATTGTTGCAAAGTATTGTTTAACATAATTTCAATAACGTCTTCCCTATTAAAACTATCAACATAGAATTTATCAAGATAATATAATACTTCATCTATTTTTTTTGAATCTTTTTGAAAGAAAGTACTATGTGTCTTGATATAATAGATAGAAAACGCCACCCCGGCAAGAAAGGCTAAAACCAAGTAGAAAGGCAGAAAAAAGCGATAGGGAGATTTGTTAGAAGAGGAAAAACTATTTCGGTTCATAAGAAGCACAAATTTATTTTATAATAAGTCGTAAAGCTTTGTTTTCAAGAGTTCCATGCCGACCGTAGCTTTTTCTTTAATCCACTCTATTCTCGATGAAGAGACAGACACTTCATTAGGGTCTATAAGATAGATTAACGAATTGCGAGGGGCATACTCAAAAAGTGATGCCGCAGGATAAACATTTAATGAAGTGCCGATGATGATAACAATATCGGCTGTTTTAACTTCGTTTATTGCATCTAACAACAGAGGTACAGCCTCTCCGAACCAAACGATAAAAGGACGAAATAGAGTGCCGTCCGGAGCGAGTCTGCCATATTCTAACGGCTCATAGCCTATATCTACGGTATAACTTTTCGACTCATTGCATATTTTACACAGCTCCCCATGTAAGTGGATTATATGAGAAGACCCCGCTCTATCATGTAAATCATCGACATTTTGAGTAATCACCGTAACATCAAAATCGCGTTCCAATTCGGCAATAATTCGATGTGCTTGGTTAGGTTCCGCCTCTTTTAATTGTTTTCTTCTTTCGTTGTAAAAATCATTGACCAATTGCGGATTCGCATACCAGCCATCAATAGAGGCGACCTCTTGCACATCGTACGATTCCCACAATCCGCCGCTATCGCGAAAAGTTTTAATTCCACTCTCTGCACTTATACCGGCTCCCGAAAGAATAACTATTTTTTTCTTCATGTAATTATGTAACTATAAAATTTATGTTTTTAAAAAAGTTTATTTCTCTATTTTAAAAATTTCAGACTTAAATCCAAACTCTTAATATGATGAGTTAACGCTCCGACCGAAATATAATCGACTCCTGTTAGGGCATATTCTCTCAAAGTATCTTTTGTAATCCCGCCTGAAGCTTCGGTTTCATACTTTCCATCAATTAATTGAACTGCTTCTTTCAGCTGGGCGGGAGTAAAATTATCCAACATAATTCTGTCAACGCCGCCGTGCTTTAAAACTCGTTTTACTTCATCAAGAGAGC
>DUOL01000132.1 GCA_012838875.1 Bacteroidales bacterium
CGTAATGAAACTTAACTGATAACCCTCTTCACGTTTTGTAATTTTAGCTTTATTGTCATCTTTTTCGCGTCTTTCTTCAAGTTGTTTCAGTACTTCTTCCGCACGTTTCAACACTTGGTAGGGCATACCTGCCATTCTGGCAACATGAATACCAAAACTATGTTCGCTACCGCCCGGTTCTAACTTTCTAAGAAATAAGATTTTATTATTAATCTCTTTAACGGAAACATGGAAATTTTTAATTCGTTGGAACTGTTCGGTCATTTCATTAAGCTCGTGATAGTGCGTAGCAAAGAGCACTTTCGCTTTAAACAGTTTATGTTCATGAAGATATTCGGCAATAGACCATGCGATGGAAACGCCGTCATAGGTGCTTGTTCCACGACCGATTTCGTCTAATAAGATTAAACTTCGGTCGGAAATATTATTTAAAATACTCGCCGTCTCGTTCATCTCTACCATAAATGTGGATTCGCCCGTAGAGATATTATCGGAAGCTCCTACGCGGGTAAATATTTTATCTACGATTCCAATTTCAGCACTTTCTGCGGGTACGAAACAGCCCATCTGTGCCATTAAAACTATCAGTGCGGTTTGTCGAAGCAACGCCGACTTTCCACTCATATTGGGTCCCGTTATGATAATAATTTGTTGATTCGTATTATCTAAATAGATGTCATTGGCAATATATTTTTCCCCTAACGGCAAGTGTTTTTCAATTACCGGATGTCTTCCGTTTTTAATTTTAATAATGTGATTATCAAGTATTTGCGGCTTGACATAACAGTTTTCTAACGAAACACGTGAAAAACAAAGCAGTACGTCTAACTTCGCAATGAGTTGGGCATTTATCTGAATTAAATCAATATAATCGAGCGTTGAAAATATTAACTCCTCATATAGTTTCTCCTCTATAGCGCTGATTTTATCTTCGGCACCTAAGATTTGTGTTTCTATATCTTTTAGTTCTTGTGTAATGTAGCGTTCTCCGTTGGTCAATGTCTGTTTCCTAATCCAATCGGCAGGGACACGGTCTTTATGTGTGTTCGTAACTTCCAAATAGTATCCGAAAACATTATTAAATCCTATTTTTAACGAAGTGATTCCTGTTTTAGCCGCTTCTTCTTGTTGAATTTTCGATAAAATGTCTTTACTGTTTTGTGACAAATTTAAAAGCTCATCAAGCTCATCATCAACCCCTTTATTAAAGACCCTTCCTTTGTTCAGCATTGTTGGTGCCTCTTCGGAAATTTCTTTTTCAATTTTGGAACTAAGCGTTATACAGGGATTAAGCTGCTCGCCGATTTTCGTTAAAGAACTGTGATTAAGCGATTCACACCATTTTTTCACCTTTTCGACATGGCGAAGCGAACGAGCTAACTGCAACATTTCGCGGGGATTTATCTTTGAAGTTGCAATTTTAGACGCTAACCGTTCTAAATCACCGATATTCTTTATAATACCAACCAGCTCTTCACTTAACTCATCATTTTCGACTAAAAATTTAACGATAGCGAGCCGTTCATCAATCATCACCTTGTTTTTCAAGGGCAACAAAATCCATTTACGGAGCATTCGCCCACCCATAGGCGTTAGCGTTTTATCCAAAATGTCGAGGAGGGTAAAAGCGTTTTCGTTAGGTGATTGCAACAACTCTAAATTACGAATAGTAAACCTATCAAGCCAAACATAATGTTCTTCTTCAATTCTACTGATTTTACTAACATGTTTTATTTTATGGTGTTGCGTTTCATATAGGTAGTGCAGCGCAGCGCCTGCGGCAATGAGCCCTTTCCCTAACATTTCAACGCCGAATCCCTTCAAAGATGTAGTTTGAAAATGTTTTAATAAAATATCGGTCGTATACTCTTCCGTAAACACCCAATCTTCAAAAGTCGTAAATAGCGACTTATCACCAAACTTTTCTTTAAAAGCGGTTATTTTATTTTTTTGAATAATGATTTCAGCAGATTTGAAATTAAGCAGTAGCTTGTCGATATACTCACAATTTCCTTCGGCTACATAAAATTCGCCGGTAGAGATGTCCAGAAAAGCAATACCGCTACTATGCTCATCGTAATGAACAGAGGCTAAAAAGTTATTCTCTTTTTGCGATAATATATGGTCATTGATAGAAACGCCCGGTGTAACGAGTTCGGTTATCCCTCTTTTAACGATGGTCTTTGCTAATTTCGGATTTTCAAGTTGGTCGCAAATAGCTACGCGATAACCTGCTTTCACTAATTTAGGAAGGTAGGTCTCTATCGCATGATGTGGAAATCCGGCTAAATCAACATGAGAGGCGGCTCCGTTCGCTCTCTTCGTCAATACGATTCCCAAAATTTGAGACGCCTTCACGGCATCTTCCCCGAAAGTTTCGTAAAAATCCCCAACACGAAACAATAGAATAGCGTCAGGGTGTTTCGCCTTGAACTTATTGTATTGTTTCATTAAGGGAGTTTCTGCAACTTTAATCATCGTGAGCTAAAATTTTAAATGCTCTTCATTTGTTGCAAAAATAATGAAAATAACAATGAATATTCTCTTGTTTTAACTATTTCAACTCAAAAAATGTTTCTCCAAGATATCCTTCATCAGTAAAAAACTGAACCGTATATACCCCTTTAATAGCTTTATCTTTTGGGGGTAATTCCCAATATAACGTTATATTTTCGGCTTTATTCTTGTAATCTATAGTCGCTTTAGCAGTATATTGCAACTGTTTATCTTCATTCATAAAAGTGTAAAAATCCTCTTTGCCGGGTGTAAGCACGCGTCCCGTACCGGGTATGGAAATTCGGCAATATACGTTAATCGTACTCGGTTCACGTAACATATTTTCGGCTATGATAAGAGAAGTTTTAAACTTTTTAACTTTGGAAGCCTTTTCAGTAACAATCTCCGCATTATTGCGATTTTTATAATAAACGGCACGAGCGTAAAAATTGTAAGCTGTTAAGACAGAGGCTAATTCTATCTTTTCCTGTAACTCTTCGTTGCTCTTTTCCGTAGCAATTTTCTCCTCTTTTGTCTGCTCTAATTTCTCTTTAATTTGCACGTTCTCCTCCTTTAAAACTTTATTTTCCGTATATAACATGTCCATTTCAGTTATATATTCCTGTGCAATTTTTTGAAGGCGCTCTAACTGTTTTTTAATTTTACGATAATCAGCTTGCGAAGCAATCAATTTTTTAATTTCCGCCGCATTTGCTAAGATAACACTGTCTTTCTCACTCAATTGTTCGGAAAATTCAATATTTTCGGCTTTAATCTTCTCGTGTGCCGCCATTAAAGAATCAAGTTCCGCTTCTAAATTCTCTTTAACAAGTTCGGATTTAATAAATTCCTTGTTGTAAATAGGCTTAGCAAAAAATCCGAAATAGAGTGTAGTTCCTAAAAAGAGAACTGTTAAAATTGCTAAAAGAATGACCCATTTTTTTAAAGGATTATTTTGTTTTTTTTCGTGTTGTGAATTTAACGTTTCCATAAAATTTTTATACTTTTGTTTTCTAACTTTAAACTGCAAAATTACTAAATTATTATGATTATGATCAAAATTGTTAACGCTTTTAAAAACCTTATTTCCCTTTTTTATCCGTACTCTTGCGTCGCATGTGGGAACGTTTTACAACAAAATGAGCAATCGTTATGCGTAAATTGTCTTTTGCACCTTCCTGAAACAAATTATCATTTAGAAAAAGAGAATCCCTTACAACTAATTTTTCGAGGACGAGTCCCTATTGAAAATATTTCAGCATTTTTATTCTATAAAAAAGTAAATCAAGTACAAAGAATTTTGCATAGCTTGAAATATAATGGAAATCAGGAGATTGGAGAATTTTTAGGATATTATTATGGGCAACAATTAATTCAACAGCCCGATTATCAAAATATTGATTGCGTTATTCCGATTCCATTACACTATAAAAAATTAAAATTACGAGGCTATAATCAGAGTGAGGCTATTGCTAAGGGACTAGGAAAAGCTATGAAAATACCTGTTTATACGGATGTTCTTATACGAAATACTTATACGGATACACAAACTAAAAAAAGTAGATTTAGTCGATGGAAAAATGTAGAGCACGTTTTTGAGGTACAAAACGCAGAACCTATTTTTAATAAACATGTCTTAATTTGCGATGATGTATTAACTACCGGAGCCACGTTGGAAGCGGGCATCTCCAAATTACTGGAAAATAACATTTCAAAAATAAGCGTTGTAACCTTAGCGGTGGCTCATTAAAAAATGTACCTTTGCAATAATAAAATAAATAGAAAATAATGAAAATAGAATTCTTAGGAGCTACTACGGAAGTTACGGGCAGTAAATTTCTGTTAACAACAATAAAAGGGAAAAAAATCTTACTTGATTGCGGAATGTATCAAGGGAAAGGACTTGAAACCGACAGTATGAATAGAGATTTAGGTTTTAATCCGACAGAAATAGATTTTTTACTCTTATCGCACGCTCACATTGACCATTCGGGATTGATTCCTTACATTTATAAGTTAGGATTTCGTGGCACAATCTTTTGTACGCCGGCCACGCGTGATTTGTGCTCCATTATGCTTCTCGATTCAGGAAAAATTCAAGAGGTTGATACCATACAATTTAATAAAAAAAGACAACGGCAGGGCTTGCCCCCGGTTGAGCCGCTCTACACGATGAAAGACGCCGCTTCGTGTATGCACCTCTTTGTTAGCGTACCTTATAATCTCATGTTTTCTATCACTCCCGATTTTGCTTTTCAATTTGTCGACACAGGACACATGCTTGGCAGTAGTGCTATTTATATGAAATTTAAAGAGAAACGAAAAACGAAAACGCTTTGTTATACCGGCGATATCGGTCGATATAATAAGAAGATTCTTCCAGACCCGAACCCTTTCCCGCAAGCCGACTACATTATTACCGAATCAACCTACGGAGATAGATTGCATACTACGCTGGATAAAGCCGAAGAAAACCTCTTTTTGATTGTTCACGACGCATGCGCAAAACGTAAAGGAAAGTTGATTATCCCCTCCTTTGCAATTGGAAGGACACAAGAAATTGTCTATGCCCTACATCGTCTCAAATTGTCGAATGCCTTGCCGGATATTGATATCTTTGTAGATAGCCCCTTAGCCGTTTCAGCTACTGACATCTATCGACTTCATACAGACTGTTTTAATGAAGATATGCAAGATTTTATTACGAAATCGAACGACCCGTTCGGGTTTGAAAATCTACACTATATTCGCACGATTGATGACTCAAAACATCTCAACACTTACAATCGTCCTTGCATTATCATTTCCGCTTCGGGCATGATGGAGGCCGGGCGAGTAAAACATCATTTGGCTAACAATATCGAAAATCCAAGAACGACAATCCTTTGTGTTGGTTATTGTTCACCGCGAACGCTCGGAGCACGTATTATGCGGGGCGACAAAGAGGTCTCGATTTTTGGCACAAAATATAAAGTTAAAGCTACCCTGGAACGTATTGATGCCTTTTCCGGACACGGCGACTATCAAGAGATGATACAATATTTATCGTCTCAAAATAAGAAAAAGGTTAAGAATGTTTTTATTGTTCACGGTGAAGATGAATCGCGGGTGAAATATTCCGAACATCTACAAAATGCCGGCTTTAATAAAATAACGATTCCCCTTTTTAAAGAAGCTATAGAAATATAAAAATATGAAAAATTCGGGTTATTTTGTTCATGAAACAGCTTGTGTCGATGCTCCTTGTCAAATCGGAAACGGCACGAAAATATGGCACTTTTCACATATAATGCCCAATGCCTCTATCGGAAACAATTGTAACATCGGACAAAATGTCTTTATTGCCTCC
>DUOL01000133.1 GCA_012838875.1 Bacteroidales bacterium
CCTCCAAGTCCGCAGGAAGGAGCTATGAATAGCATAGTCGAAAAAGGAGCTTCTAAAGGCGCTCTTTTTCTCCTTGCTCTTCAAAGCTCCTTCCTTTGCGGGCTATACGGCTGCGCCCTCACGCAGTAAAGAACGGTATAATGATTTACACAACAATATTTATAATTTTCTTGGGAACGATAATAATCCGCTTAGGAGTTTTATTATCAAGCCATTTTTGCACCTCTGCATCCGCCAAAACCAATGCCTCTAACTCCTTCTGCGTTAATTGTACGGAAAATTCTCTTTGAAGACGTGTTTTACCATTAAAAGAAATGGGATAAATATGGGAAGTCTCCTCCACGCACGAAGCATCAAAAATAGGATAATTCGCATCAACAATAGAGTTCTTATTGCCGGCTAAATGCCATAACTCTTCGGTTATATGGGGTGCGTATGCCGACAACAATATAGCTAAGGGAAGCAAAATATCTCTTTTATTACATTGTAAATCAAGCAATTCGTTCGTTGCAATCATAAATGTACTCACTGCGGTATTAAACGAGAAACGTTCATTGTCGTCTTGAACTTTCTTGATTGTTTTATGTAATATTTTAAGTTCCTGCGCTGAAGGCTTATCGGTCGACAAATAAAATTCCGAATTATCATTTTGGTGAAACAATCTCCAGAATTTTTTCAAAAAACGATGAACCCCTTCGATACCATTCGTGTCCCACGGTTTAGACAACTCAATCGGACCTAAAAACATCTCATACATTCTCAATGTGTCAGCTCCATATTTTTCGACTAAATCATCAGGATTTTGAACATTAAATTTCGATTTTGACATCTTTTCCATCTCCCAACCACAGATATATTTTCCATTTTCAAGAATAAATTCCGCATTGGCAAACTCAGGTTGCCACTGTTTAAATTTTTCGATATTTAGACGGTCATTTTTCACCAAATTGACATCGACATGCAATGGAATTACCGAATATTTATCCTTTTCTCCGTAAGAAACAAACGTATTAGTTCCGATAATTTTGTATACAAAATTAGACCGCCCTTGAATCATTCCTTGATTTATCAACTTTTCAAACGGTTCATCGCGGCAACACAATCCGATATCGAATAAAAACTTATTCCAAAATCTTGCATAAATCAGGTGTCCCGTAGCATGTTCCGCACCGCCCACATATACGTCAACATTTTGCCAATATTCGTTAGCCTCTTTTGAGAAATACTCATCATTATTGTGCGGGTCCATATATCTCAAATAGTACCCGCTAGAGCCTGCAAAGCCGGGCATGGTGCACGTTTCGAGCGGATAACCGTCCTTTGTTTTCCAATTTTCGGCTCTTGCCAAAGGTGGTTCTCCCTGTTCCGTGGGCAAGAATTTATCAACTTGCGGTAATGTTAACGGAAGTTCCTCTTCGTCAAGAGTATACGGCACCCCATCTTTGTAATAAATTGGGAAAGGCTCGCCCCAATAGCGTTGTCGGCTAAAAATAGCATCTCGTAAACGATAATTAACCGTTCCGTGCCCTATCTTTTTTTCTATTATCTTGTCAATTACTGCCTTACCTCCATCGTAAACATTTTTACCATCAATAAATGACGAATTTACACATATTCCCTCTTTTGCTTCGAACGCTTCCTTTGTTATATCGCCACCCGCAATAACCTCCTTAATCGGTAAATTGAAATATTTTGCAAAGGCATAATCTCTGCTATCGTGAGCCGGAACAGCCATAATAGCTCCGGTTCCATAACCTGCTAAAACGTAATCGGCTATCCAAATTGGAATTGGCTCATTCGTAAACGGGTGAATAACATAAGCTCCCGTAAAAACGCCGCGTATTTTCTTCGCCTCTGCCGCTCTTTCTACTTCTGATAAATTTATAACTTCAGATAAAAATTGAGCCACCTCATCTTTTCTTTCTTGCGTTGTTATTTTATCAATTAATGAATGTTCCGGACAAAGCGCCATGTACGAAACACCAAAAATCGTATCGGGACGTGTCGTAAATACATCGACCGTTAGTTCCGAATTTTGAATGGGAAATTGTATAAAAGCTCCTTCACTCCTACCTATCCAGTTTCGTTGAATCTCTTTAATCGAATCATTCCACTGCAATTTATTCAATCCCTCCAACAATCGGTCGGCATACGCCGAAACGCGTAATATCCACTGTTTCATTAATTTTCTTTCGACCGCAAAGCCGCCTCTTACCGAAAGGCAATTTACAACTTCATCGTTAGCCAAAACACAGCCTAATTTCGGACACCAATTTACCCAAGTTTCAGCAATGTATGCTAAACGATAATTTAATAAAACATTCTGTTTTTCATTTTCCGAAAATTCTTTCCACTCCTCCGATGTAAAATTAAGAAGATTGGTAGACGCAACGTTCAACTGTTCCGTTCCGTGCTTTTCGAAATGGCTGATTAAATCGGCAATAGGTTTTGCTTTTTGAAGGTCATTACAGTAATAATGATGAAAAAGTTGAATAAATGTCCATTGAGTCCACCGATAATAGCTCGGATCGGAAGTTTTAAATTCCCTATTCCAGTCAAACGAAAAGCCAAGTCTATCAAGTTGACTTCGATATCTTTTTATATTTCTTTCTGTTGAAATAGCGGGGTGTTCTCCGGTTTGGATTGCGTACTGTTCTGCTGGCAAGCCGAAAGAATCATACCCCATAGGATGAAGAACGTTAAAACCTTTTTGTCTTTTATAGCGTGCAAAAATATCGGAAGCGATATAACCGAGCGGGTGTCCCACGTGCAAACCGGCACCGGAGGGGTACGGGAACATATCTAGAATATAGAATTTCGGTTTAGAAAAGTTTACATCCGTTTTATAAACTTCTGTCTCTTTCCAAACTTTTTGCCATTTCTCCTCAATTTTTCTAAAATTATACTCCATAATTATTATTCAACAAGATTATAAAAACAAAACGCAAAAATACAAAAAAAAGGCAGGTGATTAACCTGCCTTTTAATTTAGCCATTATAGAGTTAGAACTCCCACAATTCATGTTCAAAAGCTCTAATTTTATCTGTAATTTTATCGGATTCTATTCTTTGGTCACGAGCATTTAAGAGGTAATCGCTAATATAGCGGTCTCCGTATACGTTTTGTTCAGCATAGATATAGCTTGAAAATTCGCGTTTCCAAGTTAATACGTCATCTAGGGAGAGACGTTGAGCATTATTTTTCTTATTAAAAACATCTTGCTGAGCTAAATATGGTCTAAGTTCATCATACATAATATAACCGAGTCGTTTCTTCTGTTTAACTCCGCCAATACCTTCCTCTTCATCTCCTCCTCCTCCTGCTCCGAGGTTAAGTTCTTTTTCATATTCAATCATCGGTTCGATTTCTAAAATTCTCACATCAAGGAGGGATCTTTCTTTATCAAAAAACCATATCTCTTTAATATTGTAATATGTAATTTCCTTAGCTTTGTGTTCTTCTATGAGTTCTTCTTCACCAATTATTTCAAACGTAATCGGGTCAAATTTTTGAATTGTCCTACGCTGTATAAGTCCCTCTTTAGCTTCTTCACGAGATTTAGGAACATTGCAATACTCATCGGTATATAATCGTAGAGCATCCATATTTTCCGGATGATTCAAGTCAATAGCATCCAGAATAACTTGTCCTAAACTCCTCCACGAACCTCGTTGATCTTGCGGAAAATATAGATGGTGATTTACTTTTTCACGAAGGTCAATAGTTCGCCAAATAGTAATATAGTACATAACGTCAGCTTCACGTTGATGCACATATCTAACTGGTTCGGAAAAATCTCCAATATCTTCCGAAGTCCAACTTAATTCGACGGGTGGTCGAATTGGTTGTTGCATTGTACTACCATCTTCATACGCTCCTTCTTGCTCATATTGTGCAAATAAGAACAAGGAAAGGGATAAGCAACAGGCTAATAAAACAATTTTTTTCATAATATTCTTAAATTTAATATTATCTAATTCTCACCATAAGGTCTCTCAATGTTCGTTGTCCGGCAATAGATGTAGCCCTAATATCCGTAAATTGGATAATTGTGTTCGAGCCGGCATTATTGATTTTTGTTTTCACAGCATCGCTAAAACCGCCACCTGCGCAAGCAATTGGTGGATCTTCAATTCCTTTAGTAACAAAAGTTACACGATAGGAATTAATCGTCCAACGTAAGTCATAAGCAAAATCCTCTCCCATTCTTGCAGAAAGGAAAGGGTTCGCTAGTAACTCTTGTTTAGAACGTTTTCCACCGTAAATATTTCCTCCAATATAAGAGGTCGGGTCGGGTACACGTTTCACACGAAATTCCGTTCCACCCAAAGGTTGTACTTTTCCTCCCATATCGGCACTAACAGAAATCGTTATAGGTCTTCCTATCATACTTTCGGGAACTGTTACGTCATATTTTCCTCCTCCGGTTGATGTAGCGTTACATCCAGGGAAAGAAACACGCATTCTTTCCGGAGGTACCGGCGCAGAAACTGAAATAGGATTAGGAATTGCTGCATAAAGTACGTTCATTTTTTCTGCTGCAATAGTTGCCGTAGGTTTTACCACCATATATTTATCACTAAATCCGTAGTGTTTAATCGAACCGTCCGGAGCCGTGATTTTTATTAAGCCGGCAAATCTCTGTTCTCCAATACTACTTGCCGGTAATTTAAGTTTAACAACGCCTTCTTCTCCCACTAAGGGGGTTGCACCCGATAATTGTGCTTCGGTAAGCGTATCAACTCCGATTTTATAAAACACTTCAGGGGTTTGCTTGGAATCATACGCAGCTACAATAATATCTGCTTCGTAGGAATCTCCCGTAAATATCATATGTGATTTTGGGATGGTACGAGCCGCAATTTCATCAAACTTGAAGTCTTCGGCAGTAATAGAGGAGATAATCTCCTTTAAAACTGCAGATTCTGCATTTCTCACCTCACCGATTGTTTTATTAAGTAAGGTAACACAGGCTGCCATAACTAAGTGATAGAAGTTATGATTTTCCCAGCTCTCTTCTTCACCACCCGCATCATAATATTTTTCGTTCTCAATATTTAAACCAACAGCGACAGCAAGAATATCTCGTCTTTTATCGTCAACAAGATTCAATATATTAGTACGGTATTCTATCAATTTGTTTTTAAATTCAGTAGCCTTTCCCATATTGATAAAATAGTTGGTCGGCTTATCATAATTATCTTTAGATTCAATTGTTTTAACCGTTTTAAGATTTCCATCTTTATCAAATTCCGTTTTGTCCACTTCTCTCAGAAGTTCAACGGTTATATTCTCAATATATGCTACCATTTCATCGCTATATTGCTGAAGTTTAGCCGCTTTCGAAACAGCATCTTTCACTTTTTCTTCACCTAGAATCGCTTTTTGTTTATCTAAGTGGGCATAATCGGTAGAAATCTTACTTTCGATATTTTTATTAGATACTCTCAACGTTTCATCTACAACTCCGAAAGCGTTTAAAATATCAACTGACACGTTTAACGCCAACATAGCTGTTAAAACGAGATACATCATTCCTATCATTCGCTGCCGCGGGGTTTCCGGACAATTTGTTGCACCCATAGTCTATATTTCTTTTATTTGATTAGTAAATTTTGATAAAATAGTATTCTTAACCTCTGTTAACATTCATAGCTGAAAGCATATTACCGTAAACATTACTCAAGAGAGCTACATTCTTAGATAATTTATCTATTTCTTCTTTATATTTAATTGTATTCTCAAGAGATGCATGCAAGTTATCGGTATAAGCTTTGAGATTATCTTCAACACTCTTACTAGTATTAAGAATTGTTTGTGCATTCTGCAATTGCATTTCATACATAGTGTTGATAGAAGATAAATTTTGATTTAGTTTTGCTAATTGGTCATTATAACCGCTTCCATCAATTTTAATTGAGCGTGTGGTTTCTTCATAGATCGTAGCTAAAGCTCCAACGGCATCACTTGCTTTTTGTACGTTATTCAAGTAGTCAGCGGAAACGTTAGCGTCTCTTGACAATGCATGAGCGGTTTTATCATATTCAAGAGAGAGATTTCTAACGGATTCTGCTGCTTTTGTTAAATTACCAACATAATTATCGGTAGCAAAAGTTGCATCTGAAACTCCTGACAATTTTTGAGCGGTATCACTTAAGTTTTTCATACCGGAAGCAAGACTTTCCATCAGTTCAGGTCCGATTTTAGCTTCTTGTAGCATATTATCTAGTTGTTGTGTTGGGGTTCCCGAAGCTAATTTTTTCTTATCTTTTTTAGGTTCAATTTCAGCATCACCAACAGCTAACTCCGGATAAACTAAAGCCCAATTATATTCAACATGAAGAGGCTCAAAAGCTGAGAAGAAGAAGATAATTGATTCCGTACACATTCCCAAAAATAACATAACATTAGCTCCCTTAAAGTGAGTAATTTTAAATAATGCACCTAATATTACTAAAGAAGCTCCCCATCCATATAATTTGGACATAAAATTTTTGTACCCTTTACTTCTAACTAAGTTGTATAAAAAACCCATGATTTTTTTGATTTTAAGTTGTTAATAATTTGATTGATAATAGTTTTTTTGTATTTAATGAAGTTTTAATAATTTAATTTTAATAAATATTAGAAGCTCTTTGGAGATTATCTCCACGTTGACGTCCAACATAAGATTGCACACAGCGGAAACCTACGTAAGATTTTGCTGTATCCTGATACTCGTATGATTTAGCAAAAACAGTAATATAATAGCTAATATCTTTCCAGGAGCCGCCGCGAGTAACTTTTCTTTTCTTAACGGTCGGATCACTTTTTTTAGCATAGTAAGAATATTGTGAGTTTAAATCATGAGCAAAATTAACTGCTGATTTATCGAATGCGTCTTCACACCATTCAGCAACATTACCGGCCATATCGAATAGTCCGAAATTATTGGGGTGATAGTGAGCAACAATTCCCGGATAAATATTTCCATCAGCGATATAATTTCCTCGTTGCGGTTTGAAATTGCTTAAATAACATCCATTAATATTTTGCGTATACGGAGATCCCCAAGGATAGGTAGCCATGTCAAAATCACCACGTGCTGCATATTCCCATTCAGCTTCGTTAGGCAAGCGAAATTCTTGTTCATGAGCATAATCATTAGATGCTAACCAACAATTGCGTAAGTGTGTTCTCCAATAACAAAAAGCTTTTGCTTGATGCCACGTAATTCCAACTACAGGATAATGGTCATAATTAGGATGTGCGAAATAGTTAAGCGTCATCGGCTCATTATAAGAATATGTAAAGTCATGTACCCAACAAAGCGTATCAGGATAAATATTTACAACATGACGTCTTAAAAAACGTTCTTTAGTTTTATTATAGCTACTTGGACGACTAGCAAACATTCCGCCGTAATCGTTTCCGGGTTGGTCAAACTCTTTATACGAAGCTCCGTAAGTAGCTTTATTGGGATTAAGCGGGTCAGATTCCTGATTAGGATCATTATAGTTGCGATAATCAATAGTCCAATATTCATAATTGAGCATACTCACATTCAAATCTACTTGTCTGTAGTGATAGAAACGTGAATTGACTTTAGCAAAAAGAGGACTTAATGCTTGTTGTACTTCTTCATTGGTAGAACCCCAATCTATTTTCTCGTCCCAATTGATATACTTAGGTTCCATTACTTCACCTTCGTTTTCCCCTGATGTATATTTCAGATAGTGTCCTTTCTTTTGTGCATCTTCAATATCGGCTTCACCTAATAGGACGTGTGCTATGGAGTCACGAACCCAATAAACAAATTGACGATATTCATTGTTCGTAATTTCTGTTTCGTCCATCCAGAACGCAGAAATTGAAACATTTTTCGATTGATGCGTAAATGCAAAAGGCACATCTTCATCTCCTGCTCCCATCAAAAAGTGACCTGCGGGAATATACGCCATACCAAAGGGGGCGATATCCATAGAAGTTGGGCGGTCTTTAACACCAACCAATTGACCTTCTCCTTTATTTGCACATGAGTTGCCAAAAACGACTAACACTGCAATGACGGAAATTAATGCTAACTTTTTCATATTTTGTGGTTGCTTTATATTTTCAAAACGATATTTATATTTTTTTATTACTTAGTATTCATTTTTATAAATAGTTCTTGTAGAACCATAGCCCGAAAAGGTTTCCGTACGGAATATATCGAAACAATAACGAAGCATCAATTCAAAGTCTCCGTAACTTCTATTCTTCGAATAACCCAATTTACTTGTCGTAAAGCTATAAGAGAGCCCCAGGTCAATCCCTTTCAGGTAATTATTCGATGAATTATAGAAAGGACGTGCACCAAACACCAAGGATACGGCATCTTGAATACGATAGGACGCCCCCATCCATAAAATGCCATTATACCGTGCTAACACCAATAAATCCCACTGGGCTGTGGCAAAATCCGTTTTTATGAGTGTCTGCGGTTCTAATGACCAACTTGGATCTTGCGGGATTACCCAAATATACCCTCCGTGAATATAGAAGTGACGACTCATTTGTAAGATATTTTTATCTCCGGAAACACGAATATTTTCAATTAGCTGTGTTCCTGATAAACCTGCATGCCAATTAGTACCTTTATAAAATAATCCGAAATTAAAATCCATATCCAGCCACGACTCTTTCTTCTGGTCTAGATTTAATATTAAAGGATCACCATTTTGCAACGGTCGAAGCTTAGCTACATCTAACTGTTGGTTTAAAAAGCCCACCTGTAAACCTATTCCAAGCGTTCCCGTGGGGATTCGCAATTTATAAGCGTAACCAAGTTTCGCACCAATATTATTGTAATATCCGATTTTATCTTTAATTAATGATAAACCGATACCGCCACGTAATTTGCGCGAATAGGTCTCCATATTTAAAAGTATCTGCTGAGGCGAAGTGTTGTCGCTAACTGTCTTGCCATCCTTCGTATAAACATCCTTAAAACCGGCATATTGCTGTCTAAATAACCCTGTGAAACATAAAGTATTATTTTGTTCACCCGTCGCTCCTACATTGTAATAGATTAAAGCCCACGGAAATAGTGTAAATTGTGCATCTTGCTGCGCACGAACCCCTACCCAACCTAAAATGATTATTAAAAATATCGTAAGTTTTTTTTTCATATTCACGTTATTTTAATGACTAGGCTATTCCTTACTAAACCTTTGAAACATAACATAATGAGTAATTAAAGTTCATATAACATGTGCAATACTTTTAGTTCTTTTACTCATTTTATGTAAAAATGTTACAAAATTCCACCAAATAATTATCCTATTTTTTTTCAAGTTTCAAAAATACGATTTTTTTTAATTTCAATTCACTTTTTTTTCAAAACATACTATTTTATTATTAAAAGTTTTAAACACAAGACTGTTTTAAAAACACAAACAACTTATAATCAATATATTAAATACGTTATTTAGATTAATTCCAAAATATTAAAAATGTGCACGAAGTTGTAAATTTCCTGTATGTATTAGCCGTTTTCTCTCAAAACTTCTACCATCATATTGTAAATTTAATTCCAAAAATTTGTTTACCAATATTTGAAAATTTAAACTCCAAATGAAGTTATTACCTATTTTTAATCCTTCCAACATCTCATAAGCAAGGCTACTATTGTCATTTTCATTATAAGAAATCGAAGCATATTCTATTTTCGCAGACAAATTTCCTATTTCCGGTAATTTTAAAAGAGCAGACAGTTCCACTTGATTTCGCGTAGCTTTCTCTTTTTGTAAAAGATTCCGCTTATATTGATAAAGATAAGAGAGAATAATATCAAAATTATTATAAAGTGTTAATTGTAAACTATTTTCGATAAGATGTGCATCAACTTGATAGTTCCGACTTTCAAAATATTCCGAATCATTCTTTTTCAAAGAGTGTGAGTAATGGGAATAAAAATAGAGAATTTTGTGCGGTTTTAATTTAAAAATAAACTCTTGCATATTGATTCTATTTTGCTCAAAACCATAATAGAGCAAACTCTTATTCAGATTATTTTGCAAAATAAAATCAGCACCTACGATTGACGAATAATGATTATACGAAAATGTATTTTTAAATTGCCATTGCTGATTGATTATATTAGAATCCGAGCTATTAAAGTAGAATGGATTTATCGCCTGAATCGAATTGCTGCGTAAGTTTTTTTGTGTAATTCGGAGTGAAGTAACGTTGGAGAATTGTGTCAAGAACTTGAGAAAACCTGTTTTTTTGTACCATAAGGAAGCGGGACGGATTTGTAAAGTTTGAGAAAACTGATTATTAAGTGTATTGACATAGTCGTTACTTGCAAGCCAAACTTTAATGTAGTTCGCTTCGTCTCTAAAAAGTGCAATTTCAAACTCATCTAATTCAGCAATACCGTTATTATTATAATCTTTCCAAACATGCGTCCCTTGACCGTCAAAAACCTTTATAAAAGCATAGTTTCGCTTTTGTTCCATACCATTTCCTACTTCATAAAAAGTAGATAAAATGATAAAATTTTTCAAAAATCTTCCCGTATAATCTATACTCCCAACCCCATAATGCTCGGGGCGTAACAAATTCGCCGAGTCAACCAAAGCACTATTTCGATAAGTCGCAATCGCTCTAATTTTGTGATTTTTGAGTTTCGTCATTTCAAAAATCCCTTGCGCCTCGTGCACCATAGAGTGTAAGGAAAGCATATTTCTATTATTTACCCTATGATCTACTCTATTCTTGTAACTTAATTGATATTTGTAAGCCGTACTATCTTGATTTTTAATAAAAAACTTAATGTCATTAAAAGCAAAACTATTTATTTCCAACCTATTACTAAGTCTATCTTTAAATAAATCATACTCCAAATTTTCTTTCACACCCACGACAAGATACTTAACCTCTTTAGAAATTAAATTATCCGTATTGATATAAGAGGTAAACATGTTGTTGTTTTTGGAATAGAGATAAGAGGTAATAGTATTAAAAGTAAAGGATTTGAATTGGGTAGAAACAACTATTTCATTACGCAAAGCATTCACCACGGGTAATCGAGAAAAGTAGGTTAAATGATATTTCAAATTAGCAATTTTACTTTGATTAAATTCTGTTGAGAACCGAAAAAGGTGATCATCAAACTGCTCTGAATAATCCTCACTAAGATTAAACATACGACTAAATTCTAATTCGCGGATAGCTTCTACAAGTTGAAAATTCTTACTCATAAATTCATAACTCACTATCATATTCCAATCCCATTTTTGTTTCTTTTTAGTAAAGAGCATTTTACGAATGACATAATTTA
>DUOL01000134.1 GCA_012838875.1 Bacteroidales bacterium
AAAGCCCGTAAAGACGGGAGGCGATGAAGCCGCTGCCACAAAAAAGCGACTTTAGAAGCTCTTTTTGTGGCTTTGCGGCTTCACGACTACCGGCTGCGGACTTGTAGCCGGACGCCGACCCCGAGCGCAGCGAGGGGGCACGCCCTAATTAAAATTAAAAAGTAAAAATTAAAGATTCTGAATTAATAGGTTTTCGTAATTTTGCCGACTTATACATTTTGTGTGGCAAATAGATTAAAATAAAATCATATTTTTGCATGAATTGTTACTGAATAATTAAACCATTGATGATTACTAAAAATAAAATTGCGAAAATTAAAAAACTTCATCAGAAAAAATTTAGAGATGAGACGGGCTGTTTTATTGTAGAAGGGACGAAATCGGTTCTGGAAGTTCTTGAATCAGAATTAGTTATAAAAGATTTTCTGGCTACTGAAAATTGGAAAAATCGTTTTTTAACACCTAAAAAACAGCTTCAAAAGGTGGAAATTGTTTCCGAAAAGGAGCTGGAAAGAATCAGCACCCTGCAAACGCCTCAAGAAGTTCTGATAATTGTTGAAAAACCTCGCTTTACCATTTCAGAATTAGATAACAATCTGCCAATCTTAGCCTTAGACGATATTCGTGACCCCGGAAATTTAGGTACGATTATCCGTACGGCAGATTGGTTTGGTTTTTCGCAAATTGTTTGTTCCTTACGCACGGTAGAATATACAAATCCTAAGGCAATTCAAGCTTCTATGGGTTCATTTATTCGGGCAAAAATTATTTATGCCGACCTGACTGAAATTTGTACACAAATGAAAGGGAAAAGAAAAATTTTCGGTTCTTTTCTATCCGGAACGTCCTCAAATAAAGCAAAATTCTCCTCCAACGATATGATAATTATTGGGAATGAATCGACCGGCATTTCGCCGTCTCTATCCTCATTGATTGATGAATCCTTATATATTGCTGCCGCCAAAAGTTCAAAAGCGGAATCTTTAAACGCGGCAATTGCAACAGCGATACTATTATATCAATTCCAACTTTCTCAAAATTAAGTTAATAGAAAATAGTAAATCTTAAAAATCGTGAAATTTCATTTTAAAATTGGCTATAATAAAAAATTCTATTACCTTTGTTAGAACGATTTTTCATTAATCCAATGGCTTTAAACAGTTCAAAATTAGTAAAAAAAGATAGCCTTCTAAAACCTTTTGCAAGAATATTAAAAAGAAGGTACGAGAAGAGTATTCTTTGTGAGTTAGAATTTACCAATGGAGAGAAAAAATTAAAAGATGTTGTAAATCAGCACCTTTACTATGGGTTACATCGTACCGAGACGGGTTGGATTTTTCGTGAAAAAGCTCCGAATGCAAAAAGTATCTACATCTACGGCGATTTTTCCTACTGGGAAATAAAACCGGAATTTGCACTTAATAAAATTGGAAACGGCGATTGGGAAATTGAGTTACCATTTTCATTTCTCAAGCACGGCGATTTATATAAATTGTGGATGGTATGGCACACCGGAGCTGACGAGCGTTTGCCGTCACATGTCAGACGTGTCGTGCAAGACGATAAAACCAAGATATTTTCAGCGCAAGTCTGGGACCCACCGACCGCTTACACTTGGAAATACGAAGCACCGCCTCGCCCCACACACCCGCTCATTTACGAAGCACATATCGGAATGTCGTCCGAAGAGGAAAAAATATCTACTTATTGGGAATTTAAAGAGTATATCTTACCTCGTATTAAAAAATTGGGATATAATGCCATACAGCTGATGGCAATTCAAGAACATCCTTACTACGGCTCGTTTGGGTACCAAGTTTCCAACTTTTTCGCCCCCTCATCGCGATTTGGAACACCCGAAGAGTTGAAGGAATTGATTGATACGGCTCACAGCATGGGCATAATTGTCATTCTTGATATTGTTCATTCTCATGCCGTTTTAAATGTTAAAGAGGGATTGAGCCAATTTGACGGAACCGACCATCTCTATTTTCATCAAGGTGAAAAGGGCTACCACCCTATTTGGCAATCTCGTTGTTTTAACTACGGAAAAAGAGAAGTGCTCGCTTTTTTGCTTTCAAATATTAAATATTGGATTGAAGAGTTCCATTTTGACGGCTTTCGTTTTGACGGAATCACAAGTATGATATACTGGGACCACGGAATAGGTGTGGATTTTCTCAATTATGAACAGTATTTTAACGAAAATGTAGACGAAGACGCTATTGTCTACCTTACTTTAGCTAATAAATTAATTAAACAATTGAACAAAGAGGCAATTACGATAGCCGAAGATGTGAGTGGAATGCCCGGTATGGCAGCTCCGACCAAAGATGAAGGAATTGGCTTCGATTATCGTATGTCAATGGGAATTGCCGATTTTTGGACTAAAATAATAAAGACCAAAAAAGACGAAGAGTGGCATGTAGGGGATATCTTTTTTAAAATGACCGATAAGAGAAACGAAGAATTGACTATCAATTACGCTGAAAGCCACGACCAAGCCATGGTTGGAGATAAAACAATCATTTTTCAATTGATTGATAAAGAGATGTATCATGCTATGTCCATTTTCACTCCGAATTTACAAGTTGACCGTGGCATTGCACTACATAAACTTATTCGACTTGTTACTCTTTCACTCGCCTCAGGCGGCTACCTCAATTTTATGGGAAACGAGTTCGGACACCCCGAATGGATTGATTTTCCTCGCGAGGGGAATAATTGGTCATATCAATACGCTCGCAGACAGTGGCATTTAGCTGATGACAACACTTTGCGTTATCACCAACTTTATCTCTTTGACGAAGCGATGTTGCATATTATAAAGAGATACGATATTTTGAAAGGAAGACCGCAAATATGCTGTCAACATATCAGCGACCAAGTTTTAGCTTTTTATCGGCAAAACACGCTTTTTGTTTTCAATTTTAATCCGAAACAATCCTTTGTCGATTACTCTATTTCGATTCCGGAAGAAGGTGAATTTAAAATTGTTTTAAACAGCGATTTAGCCAAGTTTGGAGGCTTTAGCAACATGGATAACAAAATGACGTATGCCACGTTTGCCGACCATCAGTCGAATTATTTAAAACTTTATCTGCCAGCGCGTACGGCACTTGCTTTACGAAAAAAGAAGTAGAAAATTTACTGCAAAATCCAAAAATCATTTCCTTGAGGAATGGCTTTCAATGCCTCCTCCTCCGTGTCGTAAATTCCAACGCAAATTCTTATTTTAGAAACATATTCTTGGTATAACAATTTAGGTGTAAGCCCTTGTTTTTGTTTTAATATTGCATGCTCGACCGCGCGGCGTTCCGTATCAAAACTGCCGGCAATAACATAATATTTCCCTTTCTCGAACTTTATTTTTTCGAACTTATTATTCGCAAACGAAAAGTCCGATTTTTTTTCATCGACAAGAGCATTTTCTTGTAAAACTTGCGAAGTATCGGAGAGAGAAAATGGAGGATTTAACGAGTCTACGTCTAACGTATCGTTCAAAGAATCTGTAATTTGAACATTCGACCTTGAATTTAAACTATCAATTTGAGAAACGTCAGCTAGTGTTTTCTTCCATTTCCACTCCTCTATCTTTAATTCAATCGTATCGTAAAAAATGAAAACTAAGAATAGGAATGAAAAAAGTATTGTTAATACAAAAAAGAACCACCCTACCCATTTTCTTGACTTTGTAGTCGTGGGCTGGTAACCGTCTGTGCTATTTTCATCATCAACAAACGATGACCCCTCGCTGTCTGTAATAGTAGTTTTTGCTTCAACGACATTTTCTGCTTTATCAACTTCTTTCTTTGCAACATTCGGAAGTTCAACGGAGGACATTCCTTCGAAATCTCGGTTTAACTCTTCAAGAGTATCGCTTTCAAAAACAAATCCCTCTTTTCCTTGTGTAAATTTACCAAAATTCTCAAAGTAGGCAAATCCCTGTTCGGCAATCTGTTTTTTAATATTATCTATCCATGTTTTAATGGCAATATCAGCATCTACAATTCGCAATTTTTCTTGTTTAGATATGAATAAGATAAATGCAAAACCGTTACCCGTGTCCGACTCTTCCAAAACAAGGTAATAATGAGGAGGGTGCAATTGATTTCCCTCTACGACTGCTCCCTTATAAATCTTTTTAAAAAGCCCTAAATCATTAATATAAAGTTGCTCTTCGCCTTTTAAAAACTCTATTATATTCTTAATTATCATATAGTTACAAAACTATGTTGTAATATTTTCTTATAATTCAGGCAAAAACACCTCTGCAATCATACAGCGTGCGCTACCTCCTCCGATAGTTTCAATCGTATTAATGGGCAGAGGTAAAAGTTCGTTGTATTTTTTAATCGTTTTAATCTGTTCTGGAGTTAGTGAATCATACGCTGTTTGCGAAAGCACGAGCACAGGACCGTTGCTTCCTTGCACTGAAAGCATATTTCCGGCAAATTTATCCATCTGTTCATACGAAATTTCAATAATCTCATGTCCCGTCTTCTTAAACTTATCATAAACTTGTTTAGACTCTGCACAACTCTTAATACTTTCCATACAAATAACAACAAATTTTTCTGCCACACACATCATCACATTGGTATGATAAATTTCATTTCCATTCCTATCTAACGACTCAAAATAGCATGCTTCGTAGCCAATATGTTCGCACAGTTCTAATAATAATTTTTTACTGGTACGCTCCGACAAACAGGCGTATGCAATTTTATTAATATGGTCAAACACAATACTACCCGTTCCTTCGAGTCTCTCATTTGTTTTAATTACTTCCGAAGAAAAAATATCTATAAGTCGTGTGATTTTAAATTTTGTTTTTAATTCGTCAATAATATCTAATCTTCTTTCAGTCATACGGTTAGGAGTCAGCATCGGATAAAGAACTACGGTTCCGTCACGATGAAAAGAGACCCAATTATTAGGAAAAATAGCATCCGGTTTAATCGGTGTTGGGGTATCATCAAATACAAAAGTATTAATTCCTTTGCTTTTCAATAATTTCACGGCATTGTCAAACTCTTCAATCGCCATTTTCTTTATCTGTTCCGGACTATAACCTTCAAGCTGTTTTTGAAAATGATTTGTAACTAACGTTTGCGTATTAACCCCAAAATTTGCAGGACGCACTAATAAGATGTTTTTCGAAATTTGTGTCATAATTTTTATTTTATCAATTAAACTTACTTTCCCAAATAGACATTTTTTTTCATCCTTTTTAAAAAAAACGGCACGTTTCTATTTCGGGCAAAGATACGACTTATTTTTTTAATCAAAAGTCTCTTTTAAAAATTTGATTTTAAAATAAAAAGAGTTAATTTTGCCATATTAATAAATAGCAGTCAAATGCAACGCTTGAACCTCAAAAACAATTATACGCTTCTGTTTTTTATTTTCATTGTAGCATTTGCTCTTCGCTTTTATAATTTCACTGCTATACCATTTACCCATGATGAATTAAGTGCTCTTTCTCGCACACAATTTGATAATTTTCAAGATTTAATTAACGACGGCATTAAGTTTGACGGGCACCCGTCCGGCGTGCAACTTTTTTTATTTTTTTGGGTAAAAATTGTAGGATTTAATGAGTGGCTCATTAAACTACCTTTTGCGTTGTTGGGAGTTGGGTCGGTCATTCTTTTCTATTTTATCGGTAAAAAATGGTACAATGAAACGGTAGGATTAATTGCGGCGGCTTTTTTAGCTACGCTGCAATATCCGGTTTTTTACAGTCAAATGGCACGCCCCTACGCCAGCGGACTATTTTTCACACTTGCCGTTTTCTATTTTTGGAGTAACTTAATTCTCACACCGGAAAAGAAATTTAATCGCTCCCTAGTAGGCTTTATAATTTTTGCAACACTATCGGCTTATAATCATTACTTTAGTCTTTTATTCTGTTTAATAGTCGGTATTGTAGGACTATTTCTAATTCAGAAAAAATATTATTGGCGATATATTTTAAGTGGGGTTATTATCTTTTGCCTTTTTATTCCCCATATATCAATAACATTTGCACATTTAAAACTCAAAGGGATTGGAGATTGGTTAGCAAAACCCTCTCCCGCTTTCCTTTTAAACTACTTTTCGTATCTCTTTCATCACTCTAAGTGGGTACTTATAATAACTTCTCTCACAATTATTTTCGGAATAATTTTTCGCTCAAAAGAAAAATTCCTCGCTCGAAATTTTTTAATTTTCCTCACCTTATTCCTCACTCCTATTATTGTCGGTTATCTCTACTCTCATTCCGTTGACTCTGTATTACAATATTCGGTCTTACTATTCAGCTTTCCCTATCTTCTCTTTTTACTATTCGGATTTATTAAAGAACAAAAATTCTTCGTAAATGCAATATTAATATTTGCCATATTAATAACTAATACCTTAACTCTTATTTACGAGCGGAAATATTATGAATACGGTTACCAATCTATCTATGAAAAAATCATTACTGATTATCCGGTAGAAAAAGAAGCTGTTACACTTTTCGTTGTTTACAACATTCCGAAAATTCAGAATTTTTATCAGAACAGATATCAAGTCAATCAAAAGAATATCATTAATTTAAGTAACTTCCCCTCTCCTTCCGCCGTTGACTCCATTATCTCCGAAAAATCAAAAAATTATCCTTTTCTATATTTGGGAGCCATTTCATCAATTCCGCCTAATATTATCCCAATTATTCAAACCTACTATCCTAAAATAGTGATTAAAAACAACTATTTTTTAGGAGAGACCTCCATTTTTTCCAAATCGGAGTCGGGAAGAGATAATTCATTTTTATTTTCTCAATTAATTAATAATAAAGGATATAGCGATTGGGAAAATATAAATAAGAGCCATTATATTCGCAATGATTCGTTGACTTTAAAGTCGTATCAAATTGGACCTGAAGATGAATGGAATTGTTACTATTCATTTATTTTAAAGGATATTAAAGCGGCTAAAAATGATTTTATAGATATAATTGTAGATTTCACCGCCGAGCCACTTCCTAAAGCTATTGAAATGGTATCTTCGGTTCAAAATAAAGATAAAGTTATTTTCTGGAGTAGCACTCCATTAGAACAAATTGTAAATCAACAAGTTGATTCTTGTATTGGGTATCGCACATATCACTCTATAAAATTAACCGATATTTCCTCCATTAATAAAAACTCAAAAGTTGAAATTTATTTGTGGAATCGAGAAAAGGAAATTTGTAATATTCAAAACATAAAATTGTATTTAAGAAAAGGGAATCCGTATTTATATGGCATTTATGAGGATATCGAAACAGTAAATTAAAAAACTGGAAAAAAAATAATATTTTCAATTTTGTATTCTTTTTTTATCTACTTTTGCAGTTGATAAAGTGGTTATATTTTTCCATGGAAAATATAAGAGGGAATTAGGTGAAAAGCCTAAACAGTACCCGCTGCTGTGAGTTTCAAACGTTCTTTAGATACGTTAGCCACTGTTGAGACCATCAATGGGAAGGCATCTAAAGAGAAACAAGTCAGAAAACCTGCCATTTTATTGCTTATTAGTAAGGCTTCGGGAAATGAGCCCAATAAGATTTTGAGTTATCACTCGATTCACCGTCTCATTTTCAAAGTTTTACAGAAAACTATTTATTAATTTAAAAAAACAATGAAAATGAAAAAGTTTTTTTTGACCCGCACCACACGTATTGTGGCATTTTGTTTAACTTTCTCTCTATTTTTTATTTCCTGTAAAAAGGATCCCATTCCTCCCACACCAACAGCGAATAGTGGACTCAAAGGGATTTACGTCCTTAATCAAGGTGTGTGGAACATGAACAATTGTAGCCTATCCTATTATGATTTCGAAAATGAAAAAATGGAAAAAGACATTTTTTTAAAGAAAAACGGTCGTGGATTGGGCGATACGGGAAATGATTTAAAAAAATATGGAAGTAAGTTATATATTATCATGTCAACTACGGAAAGTCTTGAAATTGTAAATGCAGACAATTGCAAATCTATTAAGCAGATTTTATTGACCGGAAAAGGACCGCAATTTATAGCTTTTCATCAAAATAAAGCATACGTTTCTTGTCAAGATGGTTCCGTTCTTTGCATTGACACCACTTCTTTAGAAATTGAAAGAACCGCCATGGCGGGGAATACGCCGGCGGGAATCTGTGTTGCTAATGGAAAACTTTATGTGGCTAATTCAGGAGGTTTGAACTACCCCAATTACGACAACACCGTTTCCGTTATTGATTTAAACAGTTTCACTGAAATTAAGAAAATAGAAGTTGTTTTAAATCCATATTTACTACAAGCTGATATGCAAGGGAACGTTTATTTAGTATCGAACGGGAATTATAATGATATCCCAAGTTCTTTCCAACGTATTAATTCACAAACTGATGAAGTGGTAAAAACGTTTGATTTTGCTATTTCAAATTTTACGATTCATGGGAATTATGCTTACCTCTATAGTTATGATTTTGTAACAGAGACCTCATCCGGTATCAAAGTATTAGATTTAACTAATGACACTTTCGTTCAGGAAAACTTCATCAAAGATGGGACTAAAATTAATACGCCCTATTGTATAGCCGTCAATTCCAAAAATCTTGATGTGTATATTACCGATGTCTATGATTTCACTACTACGGGTGATGTATACTGTTTTTCAAAAGAGGGGAAAAAGAAATTCTCTTTAGAAGTTGGTATTAATCCGTCCTCTATCGTTTTTATTAAGTAAAATCAATTATTGAATAACGCCGCCGCCGACTAAATCGTCATTTTCATAAAAGACGGCACTTTGTCCCGGAGTTATTGCATCAATAGGAGTAAGAAATTGACATACGATGCCCTCTTCTTCTTGTTGCAAACGAGCTAACACTCCTTCATTGCGGTAACGAATACGAACGGTAAACGGTTTGTCGGTCGGCAGCGTATCATATTTCATTAAATTAACATTTTTTATAAAACAAGAATCGCCGAACAGCTCCTCCTTTTTCCCTAAAATCACTTGATTTAATTTCGGATTTATGGCTACTACGTAAGCAGGATAGCCGAGGGCGACTCCCAAACCTTTACGTTGTCCAATCGTATAATTGGGATAACCGCTATGTTTTCCAACTACGTCTCCAGCCGTATTAAGAAAATCTCCGCTTGGAAATCGCAGAGAATAATTTTCAATATTATTCTCCAAAAAGTGTCGATAATCATTTTGAGGGATAAAACAAATCTCTTGACTCTCATCTTTTTTCGATAATGTATCAAACCCATTGGCAGCCGCTATTTCCCGAACTGTTTGCTTCGTCATTTCACCTAACGGAAAGAGAGTTGAGGCTAAATTTTGCTGCGTAAGCATCCACAAAAAATAGGTTTGGTCTTTGGTTATATCTTTTCCTTTTTGCAAAAAATAGCGCCCGTTTTCTTGCTGAATTTGAGCATAATG
>DUOL01000135.1 GCA_012838875.1 Bacteroidales bacterium
GCCAACAATAGCCTTGTACCGTTCCAAAAGATGTTTTTATTCTTATTGATTCGGCTTCGGGCATTATTTGCAGTGCTTTTTTGTACGCTTCTATGTACTCTTGTTGCCTTTCGGCTGAACTCCATTTACCAATTAGTTGTTTCATGACTTATAATGTACAAATTTAGAATTGGTCTGCTCCAATATTTTTTTCTTCTATAAGAGGATTAACATATCTATCTTTTTTACGTTTATTTTTGTACACAATAGCCTTTTCCGGACAGCGGTGATAACAACTCAAACAGGCAACACATTGATTACCAAAAACAATAGTTCCATTTTCATACTTAATATTCTTCGTTGGACAAATACGGATACATTTCTCACAATGAGTACAATGCTCTGTTATACTGAAATCCTTAGCTAACATATGCCACATCGTGCGATTTTTAAGATATTTAGGCGTCCATTTATCTCTCTTGGGTCTTGGGATGCTAATTTCTCTATCATCACGTATGGCTTCAATGATAGGTTTTAAGCGTTTAGGAGCCTTACGTAAAACCAGATTTATTGAAAACTTAGGTGGTGAAAATGTCAAAGTATAAATTTCTGGCATCATAAGAGCCTGGACGGAGCGAATGTTCAGTCCTTTTTCTTTACAAAGTTGATAAGTAAAATATGGAGCATAGGCTTCCATGCCCCCATGATTGAGTACAATGTATAGTGGCTTAGCAGATTTTATAGCTACAATAAAATCGTATACCAAAGTGGGTAATCCGAAACTATGGATAGGTGAAATAATGATGATTTTATCATACGTATTAACATCTCCTGTAAACCTTGGGATAAAGCGTATCTCACCACCTAATTCAGCTTTAATTTGCTCCGCTATAAAGAGACTGTTACCCGTTGATGAAAAGTAAAATATTCCGTTCATATTGCACTGATATTAAAAATTTATTATCATTTTTCCTGTTTTTAAATTTTTCATTTGAAAATTCTCCTTTTATTTCGATTTATTTATAAAAACATCTAAAGATTTATCTATCTCACTACCATGACCTTGCATCATATGCCCACCATCAGAAAATGTTAGTAATGTAAGATTGGGAAAACGATGTTTCACCGCTTCTACTTTTTTAAAACTTGCCACACGGTCATCCTCTGAGTGTATTATTAAAGTTGGGACTTTTATCTCTTCAATAGGATACTCCTCATAATTCCTTTCCATATCCGGATTTGTTAACTTTCCATCTAAAACCACCCCCTCTTTCCTTTCCATAACAGGCATAATATCTTTTATTGTGGATGCCGGCATACCCATTATTATAGGCATTAAAGGAGAAATCAAACACATAGCATAATCAGATAAGAGAGGTTTTGGTGGTGCTTGATATTCCTGATACTTACTAGGCTTTTCATTAACCGGCATTGCTGAACAAAAGAGGATTAACCCCTTAACTCGTTCAGGATAATCTAAAGTAAATCGAATAGCGGAAGTCCCTCCGGCAGAAGTTCCTAAAATAAACACCTTATCAATTTTTAAAATATCTAACAACTCATTAAAAACTTTAGCCTGCTCTTTTGGTGTGCCATCACCCTTTACACTAGAATTAAAATATCCAAAACGGGATGGTGCAATGACACGATTTTTCTTAATCCTATTTTTAACATTTTCATAGGCCTGATCATAACCACCAAAAATTCCGTGAACAGATAAAATCACCTCGCCTTCTCCTTCATCGACATAGGTAATCCTACCGTAGGATAAATCTACCTCTCTCTTATTATACAAAATCAATTTTCTTTTGGCTTTCCGTAAATATAAGTAACATCTAACGCCCTGTATTAAAAGGTATACGAATAATATTATTACAATAAGAATAAAGATTTCATTCATTTTTTTCAACTTATATTTTACTCAAACAGATTAAACTTTATTCCACCAATCGTGCCTTTATAATACGTAAAATCGCCTTCCGGTAAATGCCACATCACTTTAACTTTTTCGGCAATTTTCAAGTTATCCTGAATTTGATAGCTTTCGACAACAACCGAAAACTTAACTTTCTTGTAGACATTTTTGTCTACCGTGAAATAACGATCCAACGTTTCAAAATGAGTAAACAACCCCTCTTCGTTAAAGTAAAAGATTCCCGAAACTTCAATCCCATTGTCAACTAATGTTCCCCGTACAGAATGCTCATCTATCTGTTCCCATTTCAGATTATCTAAAAGCAGATACCCCGGAATAAGCATAAACTCACAAAATGTCGTTATCAATGCCGATTGAGCCACTTCTTTACTGTTATCAAAAGCCACTTTTATCAAATTGAATAGCTTCACATTCATTTCTCCGTAACCATCTCTATATAAATCTCTTGCCGCCACAGGCATCCCTAAAATTTTCATATAAGCTACTCTTCCTATCGGCTGCACAGAATTAAATTGTGTTGTATAAAGTTTGCTCCACTCTTTAACCGGCGACATTTTCAACCAACTCTCATTCCAATATACATTTGCATTTACAGGAACGGTACTATCTATATATCCGCAAACCCGAAGATATTTTTTTAAAGGTTCCGGCAACTCTTTTATTAATTCTTCGGTAAATGTTCCAATCTTATGAACTTTATTCTTCTCAATTAATTCGAATTTCTCCTTTATAAAAACTTTTTTCATAGTTGTACAACTTCTAAAATTAATAAAACTGAAAATCTAATACGATTCTTTTCATCTCCAATTTAATGTAAAACCTAATTTATATCCTTTCTTTTTTAAAAAATTTTTATTGCCAAAATCGTAATTAAAATTACGATATGCAAATATAGTAATAGCTAATATGGCTACCAAAATAAGAGTCCCTATTATTACAATAATCTTACATTTCATGTTCAGATATAATTTTTACATTTTTACTTCCGCGGATAATTAGCCAAATTGCAAAAACCACCTCCCAAAGTCCACCGAGAGCAAGAAGATATATACTCCACTCTTTTCAAAACAGCTCCAGCAAAAAACCAAAGGCAAATATATTGACTTCCCAAACCATAAGCTAAAAAAGCCAATAGAAAGAAAGCCCCGATGGTTCGGGCATGATAAATTACACCGGAATTATTTTTTTCTTTCATTTTTTCAATATTTGTTGAGTTAATGAAATCATTGTTCTGAATTATTTACAACTCAAACCAACACAAAGACAATCTCTTTATTTGCAACGAAGTTAAATTTATAAATCCCAATAAGTCAACAACTTAAACAAATCCTATAAATATAACTCACGACAAAATTACGGATTTTTTTATTGCGAAAGTAAAAAATAGAAAATAAAATTATCTATCGGCTATTTTATTTTCGTCCAATCGAAAAATAGGCTATTTTATTTTTTTTCATCTCCGCTCTATCATAGATATTACGTCCGTCAAAAATTACGGGAGTTCTCATCAAAGAGTTGATTCGAGGTAAATTAATAGCACGAAATTCACTCCACTCGGTTACCAATAACATCGCATCAGAATCTTCCAACGCTTCATAAACATCGGCACAGTAAATTACTCTATCCCCTACTCTACGTCTCGCTTCTTCCATTGCCACGGGGTCATAAACTTTAATTTTACAGCCTGCCTGCTCAAGTAAATCTATTAACACCAGAGAAGGCGCTTCGCGCATATCATCCGTATTAGGTTTGAACGCCAATCCCAGTAACGAAACTGTTTTACCCGTCAATTTCCCATGATAATAATCGGATAATTTATGAAATAAAACTCTTTTTTGTCTATTATTAATTTTTTCGACTGATTTGAGCAATTCAAGCGAGTAATTGTGTTGGTCGGCGGTTTTTATCAGAGCTTTTACATCTTTGGGAAAGCAAGAGCCTCCGTAGCCAATCCCGGCATATAAAAACTTATTTCCGATTCTGCTGTCGCTACCAATCCCCCTTCTCACCATATTAACGTCGGCTCCGACAATTTCGCACAAATTTGCAATATCGTTCATGAAACTAATCCTCGTCGCCAACATCGCATTGGCGGCATATTTTATCATTTCGGCGGAAGCAATATCCGTAAAAATAATCGGGTGCCCGTTAAGAACAAAAGGTTTATATATTTTTTCAAAAAGTTTTTTTGCTCGGGCTGACTCCACGCCAACTACAATTCGGTCGGGACGTAAAAAGTCGCTAATAGCATCTCCTTCTTTTAAAAACTCGGGATTTGAAGCCACGTCAAACTCAATAGCTACCCCTCGCTTATCTAATTCTTGTTGAACTGCCTCTTTTACTAATTGTGCCGTCCCGACCGGAACCGTACTTTTGGTAATCAGCAGTACATATTTATTAATATTTCTACCGACCGTATGTGCTACGTCAAGAACATATTGTAAATCGGCACTCCCGTCTTCGTCCGGCGGAGTTCCGACAGCAGAAAAAACTACTTCTACATCGTCAAGAATTTCCGGTAACGAAGTTGTAAAGGTTAAACGCCCTTTTTCGATGTTCCGTTGCAACATCTCCTCTAATCCCGGTTCGTAAATGGGTAGTTCTCCCCGTTTTAATTTTTCTATTTTCCCCTCATCAATGTCAACACACACCACTTCAAAACCCACGTCCGCTAAGCAAACGCCCGTAACTAATCCTACATAACCTGAACCAATAATTGCTATTTTCATCTATTTATCTTTTTTAATGGCAAAAATAGAACTTTAAACACTATTATGCCACATATTTTATTATTTACTACTAATTTATTGCTTTTTTTATCGAAAGAATATCTTTTTTCAACTGTTGAATTTTTAAAACTTCCTTGACTCCTTTTCTACTTAAAAAATAGTAACGAAAAGCTCCTTTCCATTTAAGGTAACATTTTTTATAATAATAGAAGAAAAAGAGAGTACCGAAAACTGCAAAAAAATATAAAACCGAGAAAATCAGAGAGTTAGTACAGCACAAAGATATTATAAAAATTAAAAGGTAAAAAACAGGAAAAGAAATGAGAACACTAACAGCAAAATGTAAAGACGAATGCAACATCGGGTCTTTAATTTTTCTTTTTAATAAGTTCGGCAAAGAAAAGGGAATAATATTATGCAAGAAACCAAAAAGAAAGAGCGGGAAAAAGAACAAAAGAAACAATCCTTTTTTCACTAAGTAAAAAATATCAATTTCCTCATTATTAATCAACCAATCTCGAAATTGTAATTTTTCAACTCCTTTTCTGTAAATTCTTGTTTTATTCATCAATTTTTTAAAAAGTTGATGATTTTCTTCCTCTAATTGACTAAGTTGCGAAACGATATGAATATCTTCTTGCAATTGCGTGTATAAGTAGTTTTCCTCCTTTTTCTTCAACGTTTTTAATGGTGTATGATAGAGTTGTAGAAGTTGCTCAAATTCCAACCGATATGTTTTATTTTCAATATCAAGCATCAACGACTTTACAATCGCACGTGCCTTATTATTTAGCTCCAAATAGGCTTGATTTTGCTCCTTTTTATAAAGTTCGAAATACTCATCGATTGTAAAAGGTTTCCCAACTGTAACAAGGAGTTCGCTTCTGAAGTTAAAATAGTTAGAATAATGAATATTAAGAGGTAAAATCTGCAAATTCAGCTCAAAATTTGACAATTCTTCAGCTTTAAAAGCAATTCGTGGAAATCCTTTTTTAAAAGTGGATAAAAAATGTCCCGCCTGATGTCCTGCTTCAGGAAAAATAGCGAGCGTACCACCGGAATTTAACACATTAGCCGCAATTTGAAACGTTACGTTATTTTGTTGAATATCTCGCCTACCACCATCACGCGAACGAAAAGTGGGCATAATTTTTAAAAAACGCAAAATTCTCGCTACAAAATCCTTCTTAAAAATATCACCACGAGCGATATACACAGGTTGCCGATAATCATCAAAAAGATACAAAATGGCTAAGGCATCCATAAGCCCGTTTTGATGATTAGATATAACAAACGTTGGGATTCCGCGAGCCGGAATATTCTCTCTGCCAACGACATGCACCTTCTTGTAATAGAGATAGTTATGACAAAATCGCAAATAACGATTATAAATGTCGTACGGTCGCGAGAAGTGATGAATTTTCTCAAAATTTATCATAGTTTACCCCTTAGTTTACACGTAAAATGCAATTGCAAAATTAATTATTTATTTGAATTAACGATAAAAACATTTTAATATAAGAGAAGTTAGTAGTTTATTTTATTTATTATTAGGGCGTGTCCCCTCGCTACGCTCGGGGTCGGCGCCCGGTTCCAAGTCCGCGGGCACAAGCCGTGGGGTCGCAAGGCGGCAAAAAGAGCTTCTAAAGTCGCTTTTTTGTGGCAGCGGCTTCCGCCCTTGCGGGCTTTCCACCTAAGCGCCTCACGCAATAGCGAGATGGCACGCATGCCATCTCTCTATTATCAATTATCCATTGCCACGACTTTTAAGTCATAAGCAAGGTTATTGTCTTGATATTGTGAACTTTAACCCAAACTTATTTTATAATGCCCCCTTTTTGAGATTAATTTTCTATTTTCTTTTTGCTTTCTATTCATTCAATTCCGCAGAAAGCATATAGTGAAACGTTTTCTGTTTTCATTTTTTCCACTTTCCGTTCTGCACATTCCGCTTTTCTGCGTGAGGCGGTAGGCGGAAAGCCCGTAAAGACGGGAGGCGATGAAGCCGCTGCCACAAAAAAGCGACTTTAGAAGCTCTTTTTGTGGCTTTGCGGCTTCACGACTACCGGCTGCGGACTTGCAGCCGAACGCCGACCCCGAGCGTAGCGAGGGGACACGCCCTAATTAAAATTAAAATTATTTTTATACTTCTACTATATTTACTTTTAGGGAGTACTCACTAAGCCTCTGATAATCAGCCTCATTTCATTACTTAAAAACTACAACACTTAAATAGGAGGAGTGAATTTTGCCCCCTGATGAGTCATTTTTTTTTCTAACATTTTTTCAATTTTCTGCAAAATAGTGTCGTAACGTATTGTTCCCCACTGATTTACTGCTAAAAATCGTGGCGGCACCTCCCCTGCCATTCGTTCTATCACAAATTTCGGATTTAACAACTCCAGATAGTCGGTTATAAAATCGATATAGCTTTCCAAAGAGAAGATGTGAAAATCTGTCGGATTCTGCGAAAACTCTTTCTCCATCGCCGTATTTTTGATAATTTGAAGTTGATGAAATTTCAAACTATGTAGCGGCAACGAATTGATTTTATGAACATCCTCCACCCAATCTGCCGGCTTCTCTTTAGGAAGACCGAAAATAAAATGTGCTCCTACGTGAATGCCGCGTTTTGTCGTCTCCTCGATAGCCCGAATCGCTTGCTCGAAAGTATGCCCGCGATTAATTCGTTGCAACGTTTCATTCCGACAAGATTCGACACCATACTCTATAGAAATGAACATTTTCTGCTGTAATTCTGCAAAATAGTCTAACTTTTCGTTATCTATACAGTCGGGACGAGTCCCAATAACCAAACCTTTGATATAGGGAGTTTCGATTGCCTGTCGGTAAATCTTTTTCAAATCTTCCAACGGCGCGTAAGTATTTGAATAGGCTTGAAAATAGGCAAAGTAGTTCTCTGCTCGTCTATACCTATTTTTATGAAATTCAATTCCTTCTTGCAATTGCTGCGCAATACTTTTAGAAGCAAGGCAATAGGAGGGATTAAACGCAGAATTGACACAATAGGTACAGCCGCCAACGCCCACCGTTCCATCACGATTTGGACAAGTAAAACCTGCATCAATAGCCAATTTTTGAACACGCCCACCGAATTTAGTCTGTAAAAAACGTTTATACGAGTTAAATCTTCGCGAATCTCCCCAGTAATAGAGCATACAATTTTTATATTTATTTTGTCTTCAATTAAAAAACAAAAATACAACAAAAATTGAAAAAAATGGGTGGACTAAAAGGTGATAAAGGTTTTAAAAAATCAAAAAATAATACTATTTTTGCCAACAATTAACCTTAATGTGAATAACGCTCTTTATTATATAAATATGTAGTAAAGTCGATTAAAAGGGGCAAAAATGAAACGAAAAATCTTGCTTATTTATACAGGCGGAACTATTGGCATGGTGCAAAATGCAGAAACCGGTGCTTTGGAAGTGTTTAATTTTAAAGACATTTATACGCTCTTACCGATGCTTAGGCTCATCGAAGCCCACATTGATTTTTACGCATTGTTGCCACTCATTGATTCAGCAGACACCAATCCCAATTTTTGGATTCGATTGGCGAAATTAATAGAAGAAAAATATGACTCCTATGATGGGTTTGTGATATTACACGGAACTGATACCATGTCATTTACAGCTTCAGCACTCAGTTTTCTATTAGAAAATTTAGCAAAGCCCATTATTTTAACCGGTTCTCAATTACCGTTGGGTGTTTTACGAAGCGACGGACGCGACAATATTATAAATTCCATTGAAATAGCTGCCAGTTATGGTAAAAATGAACCTTGCGTGCCTGAAGTTTGCCTCTATTTTGACAATTCACTTTTTCGCGGAAATAGAACCTATAAAGATAATGTAAGAACATTTAATGCTTTTTCCTCCTCAAATTATCCAAAATTAGCCGAGGTCGGCGTCAATATTAAATATAATTATGATGCTATTATGCCGTGCCCGAAGGATAAAAAATTAAAACTTAAAGTTCATACACAATTAGATAACCGAGTTGCGATTCTTAAATTATATCCCGGTATCAGGTTGGAAAATGTAGAGGCGATACTTTCTGTTCCCGATTTAAAAGCGGTTGTTATGGAGACCTTTGGTTCGGGGAATGCTCCCGGCGATCCTGCTTTTATCGCCTTGCTCAAAAAAGCGATTGAACGCGGCGTGGTCATTGTAAGCGTAACACAATGCAAAGGTGGCGGGGCTGTCGAAATAGGAAAGTATGCGTCGAGTTTTGCCTTAGGAGAAATCGGCGTAGTGAGTGGTTTTGATATTACCACCGAAGCGGCTATTACAAAATTGATGTTTTTACTTGGGACTAATATTTCAAAACAGGAATTAATTGCCTCTATGCAACAGTCTCTTCGTGGAGAAATGACCAATCCGCAAGGAAAATGAGGAGTGATTTCATAATTATTTATAGAATAAATAAAATAAAAAAACAATAAAACGAATTTTGATTTTAAATTTTTTGTAATTTAGCACCCGCAAAAAATTTGCAGGAGAGATGGCCGAGTGGTTGAAGGCGCACGCCTGGAAAGTGTGTAAATGCCGAAAGCGTTTCAAGGGTTCGAATCCCTTTCTCTCCGCAGATAAAAAACTGATAAACAACAAATTATAAACATAAAAAGAAAATTAAATTTTAAACCAATTAAAAAAATCTATGAAAAAATTAATTGCTTTATTCAGCATTATAGGTTTCTTAACCTTCGGAATGGCAAATGTAATATTTGCACAAAACAATGACAAAAATGTAAAAACTGAGGAAACAACTGTCGAAAATGAAGAAGAGGCTGTTGCAGCAGCTCCGCTGTTGGAAGACGGAGACGAAGTTGTAGAGCAAAGTTTACACTATGTTTTAAAAGACAAATTTATTCAAGGGGGTGCTTTATGGATGTCTCCTATCCTAATCTGTCTTGTTCTAGGTTTAGCACTTGTTATTGAACGTATTTTTTATTTGAATTTAGCCAGTGTGAACTCTAAAAAGTTATTAAGTAAGATAGAAGAAGCTATCAAAACCGGCGGTACAGAAAAGGCAAAAGCTCTTTGTAGAGATACAAAAGGACCATTAGCCGGAGTATTTTATCAAGGTCTTGATAGAGTTGACGAAGGTATTGAATCTGTAGAAAAAGCTGTTGTTTCTTACGGAGGCGTTCAAATGAGCAAATTAGAAAATAATCTTAGCTGGATTTCACTTTTCTTAGCTTTATCACCGATGTTAGGATTTGCCGGTACGGTTGTAGGTATGGTTCAAGCATTTGACGACATTGAAAAAGCCGGAGACATTTCCCCAACTATTGTTGCCGGGGGTATGAAAGTTGCTCTTTTAACTACCGTATTCGGTCTTTTCTCTGCTATGATTCTCCAAGTATTTTATAATTATATCCTTTCCAAAATTGACTCTATTGTCAACGATATGGAAGATGCGACAATCACATTTATGGATATTCTTATCAGAAATAACAAATAAAGAGGATTTTTAAGATGAAAAAAATAATTAATATTATCATATTTACCGTTGCCGGACTCTCATGTCTATTAGCATTAATTTTTGTCGGCGTGTACAAAGACGACAAAACGCTGTACGACGAAGTGGGTTTGGTAAAAGAGAAAAATCCACAAATTATAGAGGATTTTCTCACGGTAACTCCAGACAACCTTCCCGAGTATATTGCAGAAAATCAAAAAGTTGCTAATGAGCTGGCGGCTGATTTAAAAGAGAAACAGCTCCCGAAAGATATTTTATATACTTACATTTCAAATTTAAGCGAACTTACTGCAGAAACATTTCCGGATTTTAAGAATACGTTTCCAACTTATTCTAAATCTATGCTTGCCAGAGGCGAAATTGCAAAAACCTATACAGACGGCTTTAATGCAATCAATGAGTTTAGTGAACTAAACGGTTATATTAATACGTTAAATGAGGAGTATGTCCTTCTAAAGCAAAGCTACATCACTGATAAAGAACATCTTAGGGCATTAAACTCCTTTCTAGGAAGAACTTCGCTTATTGCTGAAACGGTTTCCAAAACAAAGCAGAGTAATCAGATTCTTGAACTGCAAGAAGCTATAGTATCATCAACGAAAGCAGCTAAATTATTAAATTTAAGTATCGCTTTCTTTTACGTAACACTTTTTGCGGCTATTGTATTCGCTATCTTATTTGCTTTATTCCAAATTTTTGCAAATATCAAGCAATCTTATCAGGTTTTTATAGCTATTGCAATCATGGCTATTCTTATTTTTATAGCTTATTTAGTATCGTCTTCCGACTTAACTGCCTCAGCTATCAAGATGGGACTTACAAGTTCACAAATAAAAATGATTGGAGCTGGTGTTATCACTTGTTACGTATTCTTTTTTGCTGCTATACTCTCAATCATTATCAGTTGGATTATTAATTTGTTCAAAAAAATATAAACAACATGGCAAGGAAAACTCCCGGAATTAACACCGGTTCAATGGCAGACATCTCTTTCTTGTTGTTAACTTTCTTCTTGTTAACCTCTTCTATCAGTACGGAACAAGGGATACACAGAAGATTACCCCCTCCAAAAAAGGATACGGAAAAAACAATTGTGGATATTAATAAACGTAATGTCCTCAACGTAATGGTGAATTTCAACGATGCTGTATGGGTGAATGGACAAGAGATATTGTTGACACAACTGAAAGATAAGGCTGTAGAATTTTTAGAAAATCCTACAAACTCGAATACACTGCCCGAGAAAGAGATTATTCAAATTGATAACATGGGGGAATACCCCGTATCTAAAGGAGTAATCTCACTTACAAATGACCAGAGTACTACATATAATATGTATGTACAAGTACAAAATGAGTTAGAAAAGGCAGTTAATGAGCTTCGTGATAAAGTTTCCTTAAACTATTTTGGGAAGAAGTTTGATAACCTTGATACTGCTAGTCGAAAGGCTATTCAAAAAGCCGTTCCAATGAATATTTCAGAAGCTCCACCAATAGATTATAGTAAAACGGAATAAAATAAAAGAATTATGGGACGTTTCAAAACAGGTGAAAAAAAAGATGTTCCGGAAATAAACACCGGTTCAATGTCAGATATTATTTTTATGTTCTTATTCTTCTTTATGGTTATTACCAATATGCGTGAAGCAACACTAAAGGTACGTTTCGAACCTCCTTTGGCGTCAGAAGTGCAGAAATTGGAAAAAAAATCCTTAGTCGCCAACATCTATATCGGCGCTCCTTTGGGCAAAAATGAAAATACTTTGCCCCCCGGCAAAGTATCCGTACAACTCAATGACCAAACCATTAAAGCAGAAGACCTAGTCGAAGACGTTAAAGATTTTATCGGAACGGAAAGAGAATCACGCTCCGAAGCCGATAAAGCAAAACTAACTTTCTCACTTAAAGTTGATAAAAATGTTCAAATGCGCTACGTGAACACCATCAAACAAGAACTACGAAATAATAATGCATTAAAAATAAATTATGCAACAGGGAAAAAATCCGACATGAAATTAAAATAGTTCATTCGTATTTTCTTTCTCTAATAACAACATAAAAGTGGCGGCTTTGGTCGCCCTTTTTTATAAAAATAAAATTCTATGATAAAATCGATGACCGGTTTTGGGAAAACAGAAATCATTATTCCGGATAGAGTTATTGTAATTGAAATTAAAACGCTAAATAGCAAACAATTAGACCTAAACTGCCGACTTGCCTCTCTATTTCGTGAAAAGGAGAACGAAATTCGACAACTTCTCACGAAAGAATTAACGCGTGGGAAAATTGATATCTCTATCTATTTTGATAAAAGTAGTAAAATTAAGCCCCTTGAGATTAATAAGGAGATAGCAAAACAATATTTCACCACCTTACAAGAATTATCGGAATATGTTGGCAACAATCAAGAAACCGACATTTTCAGCCATCTCCTATCTATTCCCGAAATTATGAGTTCTGCACCGGAAGAACTTAGCGACGAGCTTTGGCAGCAAATTTTCCCGGCGATTAAGGAAACTTGCGACAAAGTAAACGAGTGTAGAAAAATAGAAGGAGAAGTATTAGCTGACGATTTTATAAAACGAATTAACAAGATTGAATCTCTTCTCTGCGATATAGAACCGTACGAGGAAAATAGAATTATCAATCAAAAAAAGAAATTCATAGAATCGTTAGAGAAAAACTTAAAACAAACAGAATACGACTTAAATCGCCTTGAGCAAGAGTTGATATATTTTTTAGAAAAGCTGGATATAACTGAAGAAAAAGTACGACTCCGTAAACATTGTCGCTATTTCATTGAAACATTAAATAATGAATCATTGAATGGTAAAAAACTAGGGTTTATCGTGCAAGAATGTAATCGCGAAATTAATACGATAGGCTCAAAATGCAATGACTTTGAGATACAACGCATTGTCGTTAACATGAAAGACGAGGTGGAAAAGTTAAAAGAACAACTTGCAAACATTTTGTAAAATAGGAAAGATGAGTAATATAGTTGCCTTAGTAGGGAGACCGAATGTAGGAAAATCAACATTTTTTAATCGCTTGACACAAACTCGCGAAGCTATTGTCGATTCCATATCGGGAGTAACTCGCGACCGGAATTACGGGAAAGCACATTGGCTCAATTATGAATTTTCCGTCATTGATACGGGTGGATACATTCTCAACTCTAATGACGTTTTTGAAGCCGAAATTCAAAAACAGGTCGTTCTCGCTATTGAAGAGGCTGACGTCATCATTTTTATGGTTGACGGACGCGAAGGAGTTAGCTCGCTTGATTCTGAGGTCATACAACTCCTCAGACGTTCGGAAAAACCTTTTTATCTTGCCGTTAATAAAATAGATTCACCGTCAAATTATCTTGAACATACGGAATTTTATTCGCTCGGAGTTGATAATATTTTTCCAATTTCTGCCATTTCCGGTAGCGGTACGGGCGAACTACTTGATGAAGTTGTCAAACATTTTTCCTTGATTGAAGATGAAGACGAAGAACTTGAAAAGCTACCGAAAATCTCTGTCGTGGGGCGTCCCAACGTTGGCAAATCTTCACTTATCAACGCTTTTTTAGGGCACGAACGCCACATTGTAACGCCTATTGCAGGAACAACCCGAGACGCAATTTTTACTCGCTACAATAGCTTTGGGTTCGATTTTTATCTCATTGACACTGCCGGACTAAGGAAAAAAGGAAAAATAGATGAAAACTTGGAGTTTTATTCTGTCATGCGTACTGTACGTGCCATCGAAAAAAGCGATGTTTGCATCCTCATGGCTGATATTTCACAAGGATTTGATGCCCAAGATTTGAATATATTTAGCCTTGCCGCACGAAATAGAAAAGGAATCGTACTTGTCTTAAATAAATGGGATTTAGTAGATAAAGACCACAAAACACATAAGACCATCGAAGAGAATATTCGTCAAAAAATAGCTCCCTTTACCGATGTTCCTATTATCTTCACTTCCGTTATAAATAAACAACGAATTTTCAAAGTTCTTGAAACGGCGACCCAAGTCTATAAAAACAGAGAATTTCGCGTCCCTACTTCGCAACTTAACGATATTATGTTACCGATTATTAAAGAAAATCCTCCACCAATTAATAAAGATAAGGTAATTAGAATTAAATATGTTACACAACTTCCTACACCTTTTCCCGCCTTTGCTTTCTTTTGCAACTTACCACAGTACGTTAAAGAAAATTATAAAAGATTCTTAGAAAATCAACTCCGCAAACATTGGAATTTTGAAGGTGTTCCTATTGAAATCTATTTTAGAAAAAAATCGTAACTTTGCTTTTTAATTTGCAATGAAAAAATTTATCAAAAAACTTAACATTGTTCCTTCTTGGTTCATATTTATTCTTGATATTCTAACTGTTATTCTTGCCTCTTTTTTGGCCGTTTTTTTAAGAGATAATTTCCAATTTCTTTCAAAAACTAATTTTAACTTCTCTTCATTTTTCTTTATCGTTTTTATCATAGTAACTCTTAGAATTATCATTTTCCTACTCTTCAAAATAAATCACATTGTTGTTAGATACACGAATACAAAAGATATTGCTAAAATTTTCTGGTGCTGCTTCGTAGGCTCTATTTCTTTAATATTTTTAAATTTCATCTCCTACCTTTTCCAACAACAATTCCTTGTTCCAACCTCAATTGTCATAATGGAATTTTTCATCACTACGTTTAGTATGGTTTTTTATCGTTTGACCTTTAAACTCGTTTTTTTAGAGACGGTAAACCCGGCTAAACATAAACAAGACATAATTATCATCGGAGCCGGCGAGGCGGGAATGACAACAAAAAGAGTGCTGGATAGAGATAGAGGAAATAAATATAACACGATTGCCTTTTTTGATGACGACACATCGAAAATCGGGAAAACATTGGAAAACGTTCCCGTTTTTCCTATTTCTCAACTTTCCGACTATTTAAAGAAAAATGAAATCTCTTTTCTCATTATTGCCATTCAACATTTTCCGGTAAGTAAAAAGAATGAAATTACCAATATTGCCTTGCAATATCGTGTTAAGGTCTTAGTCGTTCCACCTGTAAGTCGCTGGATAAACGGCGAGTTAAGTTTTAAACAGCTAAAAAAGATTAAAATCGAAGAATTACTTGAACGAGAAGAGATTGTTATCAATAAAACATTAATAGATAAAGAAATAGAAGGAAAAACGATTCTTATTACCGGCGCTGCCGGCTCTATCGGTAGCGAAATTGTTAAGCAATTATTAGAGTTTAACTATCACCAACTCATTTTAATAGATAATGCAGAAACTCCTACTTTTTATCTTATTAATGAATTATTGACACCATCACAAGCTCAAAATGTTGAAGTTAAAATTATGGATATTTGCGATACGGAGAAAATGGAAGCGATTTTCTCTACCTATCGCCCTCAATTAATATACCACGCCGCGGCTTACAAACATGTTCCACTCATGGAAGAGAATGTAAGTGCGGCAATTAAAACAAATGTGAACGGAACAAAACAACTTGCCGACTTAGCAGTGAAATACAAAGTAAGTAAATTTGTCATGATTTCCACCGATAAAGCGGTTAATCCTACCAACGTGATGGGCGCTTCTAAACGTATTGCGGAAATGTACGTGCAATCACTCAATTTCCATCAAAATGAGTGCAAATTTATTACGACACGCTTCGGAAATGTTTTGGATTCAAACGGATCGGTAATTCCAATATTCACTCGACAAATTGAAAACGGCGGTCCTATTACCGTTACGCACCCTGAAATTACCCGCTACTTTATGACTATTTCCGAAGCCTGTCAGTTGGTTATTCATGCCGGTGCTATGGGAGAAGGCGGCGAAATCTTCGTATTCGACATGGGAAATTCTATAAAAATTTATGATTTAGCTAAAAAAATGATTCTCTTATCAGGATTAACGTTAAATAAAGATATCACTATTGAATTTTCCGGACTTCGCCCCGGCGAAAAATTATATGAAGAACTGTTAGCTGATAACGAAAAAAATACTAAAACAGAGCATAAAAAAATCCTTATTGCTCATGTAACTCCACTACCCTACGAAACTATAAAACAACAAATTGAAGCTCTTATCACGATTCAGAATGATACAGCTTTTAATGTTGTTACAAAAATGAAAGAGATAGTACCTGAATACATTAGCAAAAACTCAATATTTGAATCTTTAAATTTGAAAAATTAAAAATCTTTATTTGAAGCTCTATGAATAACCTCTCTTCCAAAATATTAAAAAAAATAGACTTAAAACTAGCACTTAAAGAATACTCTTTTATTTTAATCGGAACATTTTTAATGGCTGTGGGCTTTGTTATTTTCATCGCCCCCCTAAAATTAGCTCCCGGTGGCGTTTACGGAATCGCCATCATCATTCACCACTTGTACGATTTTCCTATCGGTGCTATAGGTATTTCCCTTGACATTCCACTCTTAATTATCGGCACGCTGTGGTTAGGAAGTAGATTCGGCTTTAAAACAATTATCGGAATTATCTCCTTAGCAGCTTTTACCTCCTCACTTGAATTTCTGTACGGCTATGAGCCTTTAATCACATTGCCCAATTCCAATTTACCCGACCCATCAGCAACATTTATTCTTGCGTTGTGCGGAGCCGTCTTATTGGGTGCCGGACTCGGACTCATCTTTAAATCAAGAGCTACCTCAGGCGGTACCGACATCATTGCCATGATTCTTGGAAAATACTTAAAACATGTCCGCTTAGGAACGCTCCTGATTGTAGTAGACTCTATTATCGTACTCGGAACAATTCCTGCCTTTAACGATTGGACTATCCCCCTCTATTCTTGGTTAGTAATCTACGTTACAGGAGTCGTAGTCGACAAAGTTATCGCCGGATTCTCCGGTTGTAAGGCAGTTTTCATTATCTCCGACCAATACGAAGAGATTAAACAAACTATTTTTAAGGAATTAGGTAGAGGCGGAACTTTTCTGAAAGGTGAAGGAATGTACAATCGTACGGAAAAGAAAGTTATTTTCATCTCCCTGTCCCGTAAACAATTACCTCAACTTATACACTTAGTTTATCAAATAGATGATAAAGCCTTTCTCTCTATTTTCAATGATTCGGAAACTTTAGGGGAAGGATTTACATCATTACGAGAAAAAGCATTGCATTAAAAATGGCTCTATTTTATCTTGAAAATATTGAGAACACCATCCTCTCTTTTCCCGCCGAAGAGTCTAAACATATAGTAAAAAGTTTACGATTAAAAAACGGCGATTCCCTGAATATAACCGATGGAAAAGGGAACCTCGTGGAAGCCGTCATTATTGATGATGACCCAAAAAGATGCACAATAGAAGTAAAAGAACGTTTTCAAAATAGAGATAAACGCCCGCTAATACTGCATATTGGCATTGCTCCTACCAAAAATAGCGATAGAATGGAATGGTTTGTAGAAAAAGCGGTGGAAATAGGTATTGAAAAAATAAGTTTCTTACAATGCGCTCATTCCGAAAGAAATAAGATTAACTTAGAAAGAATGGAACGCGTAGCTATTGCCGCAATGAAACAATCCAACACGACACGCTTGCCCGAAATAGAGATGATGACATACTCCCATTTTTTAAAAACTTACGGAAATGAATCTTGCGATAAATTAATTGCATGGTGCAATAACGATAATACCAAACAACTAACTCATTATCAACTAAATAGTGGTAAAATAATTTTATTAATCGGACCGGAAGGAGATTTTTCAAATTCTGAAATTCAAGAAGCTCTAAATCATAACTTTAGTTCTATAAAATTAGGAAATCGTAGATTAAGAACCGAAACGGCGGCTTTGTACGGTTGCGTCATCATAGCAAGTAAAACCTTGATTAACAAATAAAACAAAGATATATTATGGCAGACGACAAAAAAGTGATTTTTTCAATGGTCAACGTGAGTAAAACGTACCCACCGCAAAAACAAGTATTAAAGAACATATACCTCTCTTTTTTTTATGGTGCTAAAATTGGCGTTTTAGGACTTAACGGCTCCGGAAAATCATCTTTGCTCAAAATTATTGCAGGCGAAGATAAGTCATACCAAGGCGAAGTCGTTTTTTCTCCCGGATACAGTGTCGGTTATTTGCCGCAGGAGCCGATTTTGGATGATAATTTGACGGTAAAAGAAGTTGTACGGCAAGGCGTACAAAACATTGTGGATATATTAGAGGAATACGAAGCCGTAAATATGAAGTTTGCCGAACCGATGAGCGATGACGAAATGGAAAAATTGATTGAGCGGCAAGGGGAACTCACCGAATTAATTGAACAACATGACGGTTGGGAGTTAGATTCAAAATTAGAGCGTGCCATGGATGCTTTAAATTGTCCGGAGGAGGACAAGTTGATTAAAATTCTTTCCGGAGGTGAAAGACGCCGCGTGGCACTGTGCAGACTTTTACTTTCTGAGCCGGACATCCTTCTTCTTGACGAACCGACCAACCATTTAGACGCCGAATCGGTGCAATGGCTTGAAATGCACTTACAGCAATACAAAGGCACGGTCATCGCCGTAACGCACGACCGTTACTTTCTTGATAATGTAGCCGGTTGGATTTTGGAACTTGACCGTGGCGAAGGCATCCCTTGGCAAGGAAACTACTCTTCATGGTTAGAGCAAAAAAGCAAACGCTTAGCCATGGAAGAGAAACAAGAGTCAAAACGTATGAAAACGCTCGAACGTGAATTGGAATGGGTAAGAATGACCCCAAAAGCGAGACATGCAAAGTCGAAAGCTCGTCTCAACGCCTACGACCGATTACTCAATGAAGATAGCAAAGAGAAAGAGGAAAAATTGCAAATTTTCATTCCTAACGGTCCCCGCTTGGGAAATCAAGTAATCGAAGCAAATAATGTCTCGAAAATTTACGGTGATAGAATTCTTTTTGAAAATCTCACTTTTTCGCTGCCCCCTAACGGAATTGTAGGTGTCATCGGACCTAACGGAGCAGGAAAAACAACACTTTTTCGACTAATGATGGGAATGGAAAAGGCGGACGAAGGAGAATTTATAGTTGGCGAAACCGTTAAATTGGGCTATGTTGACCAGCAACACGCGGTCATTGATTTGGAAAAAACGGTATGGGAAGTTATTTCGGAAGGCAATGAGCAAATTTCCTTAGGCGGAAGACTAATTAACTCACGTGCTTACATTTCCCGTTTCAATTTTAGCGGCACCGACCAAAATAAAAAAGCAGGAACGCTCTCGGGCGGTGAACGAAACCGATTGCACTTGGCTCTGACACTGAAATCGGAAGCCAATGTATTGCTCTTAGATGAGCCCACGAACGATATTGATTTGAACACTTTGCGTGCATTAGAGGATGGATTGGAGAATTTTGCCGGTTGCGCCGTCATCATTTCGCACGACCGCTGGTTTTTAGACCGCATCTGTACGCATATTCTCGCTTTTGAAGGAAATTCGCAAGTCTATTTTTTCGAGGGCTCTTTTACTGAGTATGAGGAAAATAGAAAAAAGAGAGAGGGAAATCATACGCCACAACGAATAAGATACAAAAAATTAAAAAGTTAACCTCTGGTTTTCAATGAGTTATGATTTTAATTTTCTATTTTTCACACTTTCAAAGTTTTAGATAATAATAATCATATTTTTTATTAGGGCGTGCCCCGTTCGCTGACGCTCACGGGTCGGTCTCCGCCTCCAAGTCCGCAGGAAGGAGCTATGAATAGCATAGTCGAAAAAGGAGCTTCTAAAGTCGCTCTTTTTCTCCTTGCTCTTCAAAGCTCCTTCCTTTGCGGGCTATA